>JBNKPL010000005.1:0-48399 GCA_050295355.1 Sedimenticolaceae bacterium | reverse complement strand
CATTTTGAGTTGGACATCGGCCTGGTGACGCGCCTCGGCCACTCGTGTTTTTTCCCGTTCCTGTTCCAGGGTGGTTTGCAATTCCGCCAGTTTGGTGGTGCGTTCGGTTTCGAGTTCCCGGGCCAAGGCCTCCCGTGCCGATTGCCGTTCCCGTTCCCAGTGGCTGAGCCGCTCTTCATATTGCTGCTTTAAGTTCTCTGCGTCCTCATGCAGGGCATTGGCGTCCGCTAAACTTTGTTCGATCCCAGCGCGGCGGCGAGCGATAATATCCAACACGGGTTTGTAGAGAAAGCGCTTGAGAATCCACACCAGAACGAGGAAATTGATGATCTCAAGCAGAAATGTGGACCAGTTCAGTTCCAAGGCTGTGCGCTCCTTCCAACGGTTAAGATGTCCATCTCCCTCTGCCTACTTTAGAAGATGCTCGAGCAGGGGATTGCGGAACAACACGATGAGGACAATCACCAGAACGTAGATGGCCAGGGATTCGATCATGGCCAGTCCGATAAACAGGGTGCGCATGATGGAGCGTTCAGCCTCCGGCTGCCGGGACAGGGCGTCCAGGGCGCGGCTTATGGCCCAACCCATGGCGATGGCGGGCAACATAACGCCCAAAGCGATGCCAAGTACCGCAGCCACCGTGGAAGCGAGGGTAAAAGTGGTTAAGTCAGGCATGGCTACTCCTTTGGTTGTTGCCGAAGTTGTTGTGACTGGATGCTGCCGGCGACATAGATCAGCGCCAGCATGCCGAAGATATAGGCTTGCACCAGGGCTTCCACGATATGCAGCATCAAGATCGGTACGGGCGCGAGGAAGCCGGCCACCAGCAGAATCAACAGGGCGGCCATCTCCAGGCTCATGATATTTCCGAATAACCGGACGGCCAGTGCGACGGTGCGGGTAATCTCGCTGATGAGATGAAACGGAAGCAGAAGGGGACTCGGCGCTAGATAGTGGCGCAGATAATTCTTTACTCCCTGGATGCGAATACCGAACCAGTGGGTTGACAGAAAAACCAGAAAGGCCAGGGCGGCGGTGGTGGAAAGCTCCCTGGTGGGGGCATGCACGCCGGGGATCAGGCCGCTGAGATTGGCGATCACCAGAAAGATCCACAGGCTGCCGATAAAGGGCAGCAGTTGTTGTGCGTGCTGGGGCGCAACTGCGGTGATGGCGTTTTCGATCATTGAAACCATGCCTTCAACCGCTGTCTGTACTGGCCCTGGTTCCATGCGCAGGCGGCGCGATAACAGCCAGGTGAGAAGCCAGAGTGCGGCGATGATCACCCAGGTGATAATCACGGTGTGAGTGATCGCAAGCGGGCCCAGCTCTATGATCGGTTTGGTCAGTAAACCCGTTTCATCCATGGCGCTACTCCTTGATAAAAAGGTAGACGTTTAACGCGCCTATGGCCACACCCACCAGGATCAGGCCTATAGTCCAGCGGATAGAGTATCCGCTCACCAGACTGTCCAGCCATTGTCCGAGATAGGCCCCGCCGATGACCGGGAGCACAAGCAGTAGTCCCAGGGTGCCGATGTAGACCGTCTGGCCGATCAGTGTGGGTTGCTCTCGTTCGGCTTTTTGCATGCGCTGTGCCTGGCGCTCTACCTGCTTCCTCAGGTCGTTTGGGTGCGGCATGGCTATATCCCGCCGCTGCGTTTATTGCCCATATCCCATAGCCGCTTGAGAACCTCCTCTTCCATATGGTGCAGGCTCTCTTTCATGGCGTGCAGCTTCTCCTCCTCTTTGAGTAGCTGTTGCTGCAGGGCCTTACTGATACGCAGATAGTCCACGTCCCGAATATAGTGGCGGGTGCTTAGCGATAGGGTATTGTTATGGAAGTAGAGCAGTGCGCCTGGCAGCGCCAAATAGTGCCAGGCATCGTCGCCAACCCGGAAGCGGGCCAGGCCGATGATAAGCACGGTCATCATGCGCGCATGTCCCGCCTGGATTCCAAAGCTGCCCGAAACGTCTTCACCGACAAAGGAGGTGACCCCCGCTATCTCTTCCGAGCGGGTCGAATCCTGAAGTTGCAGGCTGAATGTCTTCATGGCTTCGCCCCTGCCATGGTGCCCTTCATGTAACATTGCTCTTCCGTGATGTCATCGTAGCGTCCGGATAAAAAGGCATCGCAGTCGGCAAGGACGGATTTCAGCGGCACCGAAACGCCTTCCATGCCCGTGTGTGAAGCGGTGGTCCAGAATGGCTGGGTGAGATAACGTTGCAGCTTGCGTGCGCGCATGACGATTTTGCGGTCCTTGCCGGACAGCTCCTCCACGCCCAGCATGGTGATAATATCTTCCAGCTCCTGGTAACGAGCCAGGTGTTCCCGTACCCCTTCCGCGATGTCATAGTGGCGTGAACCGAGGGTATGCCGATCCATAAGTCGGCTGCTCGACTGCAGGGGGTCCACCGCCGGGTAAATGCCCTTGCCCGCCTGGCTGCGGGAGAGGATCACGGTGGTGTCCAGGTGACTCAGGATGGCGCTGACCGCGGGGTCGGTCATATCGTCCGCGGGAACATAGACGGCCTGAACCGAGGTGATCGCCCCGGAGCGGGTGGACAGTATCCGGTCCTGCATTTCCGCCACCTCGGAGATGAGGGTGGGCTGATACCCCACCGTGGCCGGCATGCGTCCAAGCAAGCTGGAGACCTCGCTGCCGGCCTGTATGAAACGGAAGATGTTGTCCATAACGAACAGCACTTCCGTTTGCATGGTGTCACGCAGATATTCGGCATAAGTGAGGGCCGAAAGCCCGACCCGGAAGCGCACCCCTGGCGACTCATCCATCTGGCCAAAGACCATGAGCGTCTGCGGAAGTACTCCCGCGTTTTGGATCTCGTGCCACAGCTCATGCCCTTCACGGATACGTTCGCCAACGCCGGCAAAGACCGATACGCCCTGGTGCAAAGTGGCGAGCGCATGCATGAACTCCATGATCAGCACGGTCTTGCCGACCCCGGCGCCGCCGAACAGGCCGGTTTTGCCTCCTTTGAAGAAAGGGCAGAGCAGGTCGATAACCTTGATGCCGGTCTGCAGTACTTCTCCAGTGCCTATGGTTTCCTCTAGCGGCAACGGCCGCTTGTGGACGTTGCGGTATTCACCGGGCGGCAGCGGGCCGAGGCCGTCCAGCGGTTCACCGAAAATGTTCAGCAGCCGGCCCAGGCAGTCGGGCGCGACCGGCACATGAAGCGGCGCTCCGGTATCATAAACGGCCATGCCCCGGTATAGACCGGCGCTTCGATGCAGGGTAATGGCCCGCGCATGATGCTCATCGAGATGTTGGTGGACCTCGAACAGATAGGTCTCATGATCGAAATCGGCGCGTAGCGCCTGATGCAGGGGGGGAAGTGTTTCGCAGGCGATGACCGCGACCGGGCCGTGGATTTCCTTGATAAAGCCGATAGGGGCTTTATTCCTTACCTCATCAAGGATTGGCGCGTGGGGCATGGTAATTGGGTATTTTGCGTGATTTCGTTACTATAGTTAGCATAGCTTATCTGGCCTGAAGCGCCCTTCTTTGGGCGTGGTGCCATTAACTGGTTTTTAATGGAGTATTTCTGTTTTGGCGACTAATTTTGTTCACATCTTTTTTCGGGCGGTCCTGGTAGCGGCGTTGATCTGGGGTCTGGCGGGTTGCGCCACCATGTCGCAGGATGAGTGCCGGGCGGCGAACTGGTACGAGATCGGCAAGAAGGATGCGAGCCAGGGGTACGCCCTGGCCAGGCTCGGTGAACATCGCGAGTCCTGCGCCGAATTCGGGATCGCGCCATCCGTGGAGGGGTATCGCGCGGGCTACACCCACGGACTGTCATTCTATTGCAATGCAAACCGGGGCTGGACCGAAGGGCTGAACGGCCAGAGCTACCGCAATGTCTGTCCGCCGGAGATGGAGCGGGATTTCCTGCTGGGTTACCGCGCAGGTCAGGAGATCCACGATCTGGAGCAGCAACTCGACGAAATTGACCACAGCATGGACCGGGTGGAAGAGAAGCTGGATGAACCCGGGCTATCGGATAAGCGCATCCAGGAGTTGCGCCGCGAACTGCGCAATCTGACCCGGGATGCGCGCGGTGTGGAGCGGGAGCTGGCGGACGCCAAGGCCGAGGCGCGGCATCGAGGCTTTTACCAATAACCCCTTTCGTTCGCTTTTTGTTCTCCCCCCCTGATATCATACGGGGATGGATGTTTCGCATATTCTGGATGGCCTGAACGAGGTCCAGCGCGAGGCGGTGAGCGCACCGCCCGTTAGCACCCTGGTGCTGGCCGGGGCCGGTTCCGGCAAGACGCGGGTGCTGGTGCACCGCATCGCCTGGCTGGTGGGTGTGGAGGGGGTCTCGCCCTGGGGTGTGCTGGCGGTCACCTTTACCAACAGGGCGGCGCGCGAAATGCGCCACCGCATCGAACACCTGCTGCAGGAGCCCATCGGCGGCATGTGGGTGGGCACCTTCCACGGCCTGGCCCACCGCCTGCTGCGGGCGCACTGGAAAGAGGCCAACCTGCCGCAGAATTTCCAGATCCTCGACTCCGACGACCAGTTCCGCATGATCAAGCGCATCCTCCGCGAACTGGACCTGGACGACGCCCGTTGGCCGCCCCGCCAGGCCCAGTGGTTCATCAACCAGCAGAAGGACGAGGGACGGCGCGCCGAGCACCTGGACCACGGCGGCGATCCCTATCAGCGGCAGATGATCCGCATCTACCAGGCCTATCAGGACGCCTGCAACCGCGCCGGGGCGGTGGATTTCGCCGAACTGCTGCTGCGCGCCCATGAGCTGTGGCGCGACCGGCCGGATGTGCTGCAGCACTACCGGGAGCGGTTCGCCCATATCCTGGTGGACGAGTTCCAGGACACCAATGCCATCCAGTACGCCTGGCTGCGGCTGCTAAGCGGCGACCGCGACAACCTGTTCGTGGTGGGGGACGACGACCAGTCCATCTACGGTTGGCGCGGCGCGCGGGTGGAGAACATCCGCGATTTCCAGAAGGATCACCCCAACACCCGCATGATCCGGCTGGAGCAAAACTACCGCTCCACGGGCAATATCCTCACCGCCGCCAATGCGGTGATCTCCAACAATCCCACCCGCCTGGGCAAGACCCTCTGGACCGAGGATGGCGCGGGCGATCCCATCCGGGTCTATGCCGCCTTCAACGAGGTGGACGAGGCCCGTTTCGTGGTGGAGCGGATCCGTAGCGCCATCGAGTCCGGCAGCCGCCGCGACGAGATCGCCATCCTCTACCGCACCACCGCCCAATCGCGGCTGTTTGAAGAGGCCCTGATCCAGGCCGCCATCCCCTACCGGGTCTACGGCGGGTTGCGCTTTTTCGAGCGGGCGGAGATCAAGGACGCCCTCGCCTACCTGCGTCTGATCTCCAACCGTCACGACGACCCCTCCTTCGAGCGGGTGGTGAACCAGCCGCCGCGGGGCATCGGCCCCCGCACCCTGGATGCGGTGCGCGCCCATGCGCGGGATTTCGGCTGCTCCCTGTGGCAGGCGAGCGGGGAGCTACTGAAGGGCAATGCCATGGCGGCGCGCGCCGCCAACGCCCTGCGTGGATTTCTCGAACTGGCCGAGGAGCTGGCGGCGGCCACCGATGGCATGGAACTGCAGCAGATCGCCGCCCATATCATCGAGCACGCCGGGTTGCCGGAACACTTCCAGAAATCCCGCGACGGCAAGGGCCAGGACCGGATCGAGAACCTGGAGGAACTGGTCAACGCCGCCCGCCAGTTTGAGTATGAGTCCGAGGACGGTACGCTCACCGATCTGGACGCCTTCCTCGCCCACGCCGCCCTGGAGGCGGGGGAGCAGCAGGCGGATGAGTACGAAGAGAGTGTACAGCTCATGACCCTGCACTCCGCCAAGGGGCTGGAGTTTCCCCTGGTATTCATCGGCGGCATGGAAGAGGGGCTGTTTCCCCACAGCATGTCCAGCGACGACCCGGACCGGCTGGAGGAGGAGCGCCGTCTCTGCTACGTGGGCATGACCCGCGCCATGCGCTCCCTCTACCTGAGCCACGCCGAGAACCGTCGGCTGCACGGTTCCGAGACCTATCCCATGCCCTCCCGCTTTCTGCGCGAGATCCCCATGGACCTGGTGGAGGAGATCCGCAGCCGGCCCAACGTTTCGCGCCCCTACACCGCCCCGGCGGGCAGCCTGAACCTCGCCGAAGAGGCCAGCGGCTTCCGGCTCGGGCAGCGGGTGGTCCACCCCAAGTTCGGCGAGGGGGTGGTGCTGAATGCGGAGGGCCAGGGAGGCAGTGCCCGGGTGCAGGTCAACTTCGAGGCGGTGGGTTCCAAGTGGTTGGTGGTGGCCTATGCTAATCTTCAGGCTGTTTAAGGGTTTTGCCACAGAGGGCACAGAGAACACAGAGGGTATTCAGGGGTAGCATTTTAGGCTGTGGCAACCCCGGAAATATGTTCATATAGGGTTTTCTCAGTGTCCTCAGTGTGCTCTGTGGCTTAAATAAAAAGTATTTGCACTGCGGAGATATCAACAGGAGACAAAAAATGCGTCGTCGCGATTTCATAAAGAAGGTGGGTGGTGGTTCTCTGGCGCTGGGCGCCGGTCTTGCTACCGTGGGCAGTGCGCATGCCCAGGCGGAGCACAAGTGGAAGATGGTGACCACCTGGCCCAAGAACTTCCCGGGGCTGGGCACGGCGGCCAACAAGCTGGCGGCCCTGATCACCGAGATGAGCGGCGGTCGTATCTCGGTCAAGGTGTATGGCGCCAAGGAACTGGTCCCGGCCTTCGAGGTGTTCGATGCCGTCTCCCGGGGCACCGCGGAGATGGGTCACGGCGCTGCCTACTACTGGAAGGGCAAGCATGAGGCGGCGCAGTTCTTCACCACCATGCCCTTCGGCATGACCGCCCAGGAGATGAACGGCTGGCTCTACTACGGCGGCGGCAACGAGCTGTGGCAGGAGCTGTACAGCCAGTTCAACCTGATCGGCATGGCGGCCGGTAATACCGGGGTGCAGATGGGCGGCTGGTTCAACAAGGAGATCAACAGCCTGGCGGACCTCAAGGGCCTGAAGATGCGCATCCCCGGCCTCGGGGGCGAGGTGCTGCAGCGCCTGGGCGGCACCCCGGTCAACCTGCCCGGGGGCGAACTGTTCACCGCCCTGGAGTCCGGCACCATCGACGCCACCGAGTGGGTGGGGCCCTATAATGACCTCGCCTTCGGCCTCTACAAGGCGGCCAAGTACTACTACTATCCCGGCTTCCACGAGCCGGGCACGGTGCTGGAGGCGATGGTCAATAAGGAGGCCTTCGAGAAGCTGCCCAAGGATCTGCAGTCCATCGTCATGACCGCCTGCAAGGCGGTGAACCTGGATCTGCTCTCCGAGTACACCGCCCGTAATCCCAAGGCGCTCAAGGATCTGGTGGAGAAACACGGCGCCGATCTGCGCAGCTATCCGGCCGATGTGCTGGAGCAGCTACGCAAGATCTCCGGCGAGGTGGTGGCCGATGTGGCGGCCAAAGACCCCTTCTCACAGAAGGTCTATGACTCCTACAAGGGTTTTATGGACGAGGTGCGGGAGTGGAGCGCCGTTTCCGAGCGGGCCTATATGGAGGCGCGGGATCGTACTTAGTTCCTTAGCCACGGAGACACAGAGGGCACAGAGTGAATGTGAGCCATGATTGCTCCGAGCATTCGCCAGTGATTCACAATTCCGTCTCTGGTGCGGAAAGCGGCCGGGACGGGTGGCGCTAGCTTTTCCGCCCTCTGTGATCCCCGTACCTCCGTGGCTAAAGCATTCCCAACCCCGCCCCTTTCACTATACATCCACATCCCCTGGTGTTTGGCGAAGTGCCCCTATTGTGATTTCAACTCCCATGCCGTTGTGGCCGAGCTGGACGAGCAGGCCTACGTGGATGCCCTGCTGGCCGATCTGGAGCTGGAGCTTCCCCGGGTCGCCGGGCGGGAGCTGATCTCCATCTTCATCGGTGGAGGTACCCCTAGCCTGTTCTCCGGCGGGGCCATCGCCGATCTGCTGGCGGGTGTGCGGTCACGCATCGCCCTGGCGCCGGATGCGGAGGTCACCCTGGAGGCCAACCCCGGCACCCTGGAGGCGGGACGGTTTGGCGACTTTCGGCAGGCGGGCGTCAACCGCCTCTCCATTGGGGTGCAGAGCTTTAACGACCATCTTCTCAAGGCCCTGGGGCGGGTCCACGACCGGCGGCAGGCGCTGGATGCCGTGGCGGCGGCACAAGACGCCGGGTTCGAGAACATCAATCTCGATCTCATGTTCGCCCTGCCTGGCCAGACCGTCGCGCAGGCCCTGGAGGATGTGGCCACCGCCGTCGATCTGGGGCCCGCCCATATCTCCTACTATCAGCTCACCCTGGAGCCCAACACCCGGTTCCATGCGGATCCTCCCGAATTGCCAACCGAAGAGGTGCAGTGGGAGATTGAGCGGCTGGGGCAGGAGGCGCTGGAACAGGCCGGATTTGAACGCTATGAGATCTCCGCCTTCGCCCGCCCGGGCCGGCGGTGCCGGCACAATCTCAACTACTGGGGCTTCGGCGACTACATCGGCATCGGGGCCGGCGCACATGGCAAGCTGACCGATGGCGCCGGCGGGGAGGTGCTGCGGAACTGGCGGGTGCGAAGCCCCGCCACTTATCTGTCGGCGGCCGGTTCCCCCGCGGTGATTGCCGGGACGCGGGTGCTGGAAAAAGAGGACCGGATCATGGAGTTCATGATGAACGCCCTGCGGCTGCGGGCGGGATTCAGCCGCGAGCTGTTTGAACAGCGGACCGGCTGCGCCCTGGCCGAAGTGGAGGCGCCCCTCGCGGCGGCGGCCGGGAAAGGTCTGATTGAACAGGTTTCCGGGGTGATCCGCCCTACCCCGCGTGGTCACCGCTATCTGAATGATCTGTTGTCCCTGTTTGTGCCGGAATCAAATGATGAGTGACTACCAGGCCATCTCCTGCGACCTGCACAGCCGCTATGAGCTGATGATCATGCGCCGCCAGCGGTTGCGGGTGAGTGGACGTTCTGACCGGGGAGAGGAGCGGGATCTGGAGGTGCTGCCGCTGGATATCGTTAGCCGCTCCGGAGAGGAGTTCCTGCTGGTGGAGACCAGGGAGGGGGAACGGCTGGAATTCCGTCTTGACCGGATCGGAGCCGTGGTGCCGCTAAACGAGTTGTCCTAGCCGAAAGTAACGCCCCCATCCCTAAAATTGGCACTTTTCCTTCCAACCCGCTTATTTTCAGGGGAGTGGAGTTCATATGGGCGCACAATAACCGCGAAGTACGCCAAGGGCGCGAAGTTTTCAGTGCGAATCCGGGTGCTTGGCGGCCTTTGCGCGCTTTGCGGTTGATCTTGAGACCGGAGCTGTCCCAGCCGCAGAACGCCCTTGCGTCCCCCGGGGGAATCGCATATCATGCGCGATTCTTTCCGCCCGGACCCGAAAAAGGGCGGTGTAAACAGTTTTAACAGGTGCGAAGATGAAGCCAGACATCCATCCCGATTACTCCGAGATCAAAGTGATCTGCAGCTGTGGCAACGAGTTCATGACCCGTTCCACATTGGGCAAGGAGCTGCATGTGGAAGTTTGCTCCGCCTGCCATCCGTTCTTCACGGGCAAGCAGAAGATCATGGATACCGCAGGCCGGGTGGACAAGTTCCGCAAGCGGTACAGCCGCTGATATCCGGAATACGGACTCAAAAGAAAAGGCGCCCTCTGGGCGCCTTTTCTGTTTGTGGCCATGGGCCGTGTCGGATCAGGACGCCTGCAGCGCCTCCTCATACTCGTGCATAAAGTGGTAGAGGGAGCTGTCCAGCACCTTCACCGCACCGTTGATCAGGTGGCAACGGCCGGAGTTGGGGAGGATCTTGGTGAGGTTGATCAGTGACTCCAGGTCCGCCCGGGTCCCCTGCCCCGTATCGATCTTGGTCAGCAGCAGGGAGATGTAGTAGGTGCCGGTCTTGCAGGGCGGGCACTGGCCGCAGGAGGAGGCGGCGAAAAAGTTCACATACTCCGTCACCCGCTTCACGATGCCGGTCCCCTCGGAGACGATGATCATGGCGCCCGTGCCCAGGGCCGAGCGCCGCTCCGCCACAGAGTCGAAATCCAGCGCCACATCCAGGTCCTTGGGGGTGAGGATGGTGTTGGAGGGGCCGCCCGTGAACACCGCCTTCAGCTTCTTGCCCAGCAACATGCCGCCGCCGAAGTCGTCGATCAGCTCATTCAGGGGGGTGCCCATGGGCAGCTCATAGGCGCCCGGTTTCAGCACATCGCCAATGAGGCAGTAGATCTTGGTACCCGTGCACTCGCCCAGCCCCAGGCCCTGGAACCATTCGGCGCCGTTCTTGACGATATGGGAGACGTTGGAGAGGGTCTCCATGTTGTTGATCAGGGTGGGCTTGCCGAACACGCCGGACTCGGCGGGAAACGGCGGTTTTCCGCGCGGGAAGGGGAACTTGCCCTCCACCGACTCGATGGCGGCGGTCTCTTCGCCACCGATGTAGTGGCCGGAGCTGGCCATCACCCGGTAGCCCATCTCCTGGCCGATCTTTTTCGTCACCAGGGCGTTCAGTTCCGAAGCCTTCCACTGTTCCACCGCCTGGCGCATGGCGGCGATGGACTCCTGCTGGTCGGGGTTGATGTAGAAGACGATGCGGTTGACGCCCACCGCCAGGGCGGTGATGGTCGCGCCCTCGATCACCTGATGCGGGGTCTCACGCAGCAGGATGCGGTCCTTGAAGGTGCCGGGCTCGTCCTCGTTGCCGTTGCAGATGAGGTATTTCTCGTCCGCGTCGTAGGAGGCGACGAATTCCCACTTCTTGAAGGTGGGGAAGCCGCTGCCGCCGAGGCCGCGCAGCCCCGCCTCCTTGATGATGCCGATAATGGCGGAGGGGTCCTGCAGGGCCTTTTTCAGCCCTTCGCCGCCGCCCTGTGCAATCCAGGCGTCCAGGTCGGCGCCGACCCGGATCTCGTCCCGCAACAGTACCTGATTCAACGGTTTCATATCTTGTTCACCTGATTAGGATGCTGGCTTTGCGCGGTTCCGGCGCAGACCGTCGTAGTCGGAGTCCATTTCGAACTTGGCGCATTCGGGAAACAGCATGGGGCCTTTGGGCTCCATGGGCATTTCCGCCATGGTGAGCTCGCGGCGCAGGGTGCTCAGATGGTCGATGGAGACCTTCTTGTGACCCCGCCCGTAGTGGCTCATGGCCGCATGGGTGCCGGCGCGCCGGCCGAAGCAGATGATGTCCAGCAGGGAGTTGCCCATGATGCGGTTCTTGCCGTGGATGCCGCCGCTCACCTCGCCCACGCAGTAGAGGCCGGGCACGCTGGAGAGGCCGTACGGGTCGATCTTTACGCCGCCGTTCTGGTAGTGGAGCGTGGGGTAGATCAGCAACGGGGTCCGGGTGGGGTCGATGCCGCACTTCTTGCCCAGGTTGACCAGTTTGGGAAAGCGCGCCGTGAGCAGGCCCGGTTCCCGCAGCTCCACGCCGGGGGTGTCGAGCCAGACGCCCAGGGCATTCCCGGCGGCCTGGATGCCGCGTCCCTCGGCGCACTCCCGCAGGATGGCGGAGGAGACGTGGTCGCGGGTCTTCAGCTCATCCACGAACCGTTCGCCCTTGGCGTTCAGCAGGTAGGCCCCCGCGGAGCGGATGCCTTCGGTGATCAGCGATCCCGCCATGTGGTGCGGATGGGCGAGACCCGTGGGGTGATACTGGAAGGAGTCGAGGTCCCGCAGTTTTGCCCCCAGGCGGTAGGCCATCACCAGGCCGTCGCCAGTGGCGCCGAAATGGTTGGAGGTGGGGAACTGATTCAGGTGCATGCGCCCGATGCCGCCGGTGGCGATGATCACCGCCTTGGCCTTGACCAACATATAGGAGCAGTCCTTGAGGGAGGAGATCACCGCGCCGGCGCAGTCACCGTCCTGATTGGCGAGCAGCTCCACCGCCGGGCTGTAATCCATCACCTCAATGTTGCTGTTGCTGACCGATTCGCGCAGCACCCGGATCATCTCCAGGCCCGTGTAGTCGCGGTAGTAGGCGACCCGGTCCGCGGTGGTGCCGCCGGCCCGGCGCAGCATGATGTCGCCATATTTATCCAGATCGAACTGCATCCCCTGCTGGATCAGCCAGCGGATCACGGCCGGTCCGTCCATGGCCATCTCGGCGACCAGCTCCTTATCGGAGTGGAAATGGCCCGCCTTCATGGTGTCCTGGTAGTGCATCTGCGGCGTGTCGTCCTTTTCGATGGAGGCCTGGATGCCCCCCTCCGCCATCACCGTGTTGCTGTCGCCGAGGCGCAGCTTGGTGGCGAGGATGACGCTGGCCCCCATCTGGGCCGCCTCCAGGGCCGCCGCGCAGCCCGCGCCGCCGCCGCCGATCACCAGGATGTCGGCCTCCTTGACCGGCGCGCCGGCCAGGTCCGCCTCGTCGATACGGGCGTCGGACTGGAGCATCTCCGCCAGCTGGCGGTGGCATTTATCGCCCTTGTTGGGTCCCACCTTGAGGGTGACTACGGAGCCCTCGTAGTGGTCGGGATGGAAACGCTGCAGCAGCTCATCGGTACTCAGCTCTTCACGGGCGGGGTCCCGGGACTCCAGAGGCTGGTAGGCCTGGAGCGCTTCTTCATAAGGAACGCCTTTCGACATAGTGGATTCCTATCGGTATCTATTTATTCTGGGATAACTTGCAGATCGCCCTTGCGCATCTGTTCCAGGCGGTGGATCAGATTGGAGGGGCGGGAGTGGAAGTAGGCGGTCACCCGCCGGGCGAACAGGCCCACATGGTTGGGGGCGATGTACTCCGGGCAGGCGGTCATGCAGAAATTGCACATGACGCACTCCACAAACAGCTCCCCCGCCTCCTGGAAACGGCCCTTGTCGGCCAGGGCTACACCGCGTTTCACCTCGATCTCCTTGGGGCAGCTCTTGTCGCAGCCGCCGCACTCGCGGCAGTTGCTTGCTTCCGGGAAGATGCGGTGAAACTGGGCATGCACCTCCCAGGAGTTGGCGATGCTATCCAACTGATAGGTGTGGTGGGTGGGTGTGGGGAAGACCAGGAAGTTCACCTCCATCCCCTCCTCCACCAGGGTCTGGCAGCCCAGCGCCATGGACACCTGCGGTGAGCCGGCGCGGCGCACCAGGATGCGGCAGGATCCGCACACACCCTCCAGACAACCCACGCTCTTCACTCGCGGGTAGCCCGCGTGCCACAGGGCCTGAATGGTGGAGAAGGATGGCGGTGCCTGAATCTCTTTTCCGTTGATGGTCAGAGTGACCGGTTGTTCGATTTTTATACTCATGACAGCTAGTTATCTATATGTACATCTCCAGAACGCGCATTGTACCCGTTCGGAGCGGGAATAATTCACTAATTTTCTATGGTATTGAAAATTCAATTTACTATGTAGGTTGATTATTGGAATTTCCAAATATAAGTTCGAGCTATTTCGCGTATCATTATGCGCTTAATTTGCCTGGGGCAACTGCTCATGTGGGTCCGGAAGCAGGGTCCGGCGGGAGTGAAAGCCGGCCCGGCGAATGGATCTTACACTTTTGACCAAGAGATTTTGAGATATGGCAAAACCGGAAAAACATGTATTTGTATGCGTCCAGTCCCGGCCAGCCGGTCATCCGCGCGGTTCCTGTGGGGAGCAGGGTGCTCAGGATGTGATGGCGGAATTCGGACAGCAGTTTGAGCAGAAAGGCCTGTGGGGCAAGTATCTTCTTACCAGCAGCGGCTGTGTCGGTTCCTGTAATCTGGGTCCCAGTGTCCTGGTCTATCCGGAGGGCATCCTCTACACCAAGGTGAGCAAAGAGGACGTAGCGGCCATCATCGACGAACACCTGTTGGGCGATAAACCAGTGGAACGTCTGATTGCGCCGGCTGACGTCTGGTAAAGATCGAATCAACCATCACTCCCGCCTGAGCTGGCGGCGTTTCTTTGCAAATTGACTGAAGACGAATTCAAACCATCAGACATGATGTCTGGTGAAAAAATTATTTAAATTATGAGGGTAATCTAATGTCGGAAAAGAGAGATCTCACTATCCGCGTTGCTGGCGAAGGGGGTGAAGGCGTCGTCTCCACTGGCGACTTCATGACTGCGGCCTGCGCACGCGCCGGCCTGGAAGTTTACACCTTCAAAACCTTCCCCGCGGAGGTGAAAGGTGGTTACTGCATGTTCCAGATGCGCTTCAGTGATGAGCCTGTCTACAATCAGGGCGACAGCTTTGACGTATTCGTGGCTTTCAACGGCGAGGCGTTCGAACTCAACAAACATCTGCTGGTGCCGGGAACGGTTTTGGTATGGGACGGTCCAGGCGGTGATTTCGAGCCCGAAATTCCAGAGGGTGTTGTCTCCTACGCCATTCCGATGACGCAGACCTCCAAGGATTTGGGTTCTTTGCGTTCCAAGAACATGGTTGCATTGGGTGCGGTTTCCGCGCTGTTCAATGTTCCCGAAGCGACCCTGATCGAAGTTCTGACCAACAAGTTCAAAAAGAAAGGCGAGGAGGTTCTCAATTTCGCGCTGAAATCCTTTGAGGCCGGCAAGAAGCTGGGTCAGGAGCACGAAAAGGCCGATCCCTACGCCGTAGCGGAAGGCAAGGCAGGCAAAGACAATATTGTTGTGGCGGGTAACGAGGCTTGCGGTCTGGGCGCTATCCTGGGTGGCGTGGAGTTCTTCTCCGCGTATCCCATTACGCCTGCCACGGAGGTGGCCAAGTACATCTCCGCGCACATCCCCAAGACGGGCGGCACGCTGGTGCAGGCGGAGGATGAGATCGCTTCCCTGGGCCAGGTCCTGGGTGCGTCGTACGCGGGTAAGCGTTCTATGACCTCTACCTCGGGTCCCGGTCTGGCGCTAATGTCCGAGATGATCGGCATGGCTACCATGTCAGAAACTCCCTGCCTGATTATCGACGTGCAGCGTGGCGGTCCTTCCACCGGTCTGCCGACCAAGCATGAACAGTCAGACCTGTTCCTGGCGGTTCACGGCGGTCACGGCGACTCTCCCCGCATCGTGATGTCGGTTGAGGATGTCAAAGACTGCATCCACATGACGGCGCAGGCGCTGAACGTCGCCGAGAAGTATCAGTCGCCCGTCATTCTCTGTTCTGACGGTTCCCTGGCCTTCTCCACCCAGACGGTTAAACGTCCAAACCCGGCCGATTTCAAAATCATCAACCGTAAGCGTTGGGACGGCACAGGCGAGTTCAAGCGCTACGAGTTCACCGATGACCTGATCTCTCCCATGTGTGATCCGGGTGTCGCGGGTGGTGAGCACATCGCCACGGGTCTTGAGCACACCGAAACGGGCGCGCCGAACTTCACATCTGAGATGCACGAGCGTAACTCCGCAAAGCGTTTTAATAAGCTCAAGCCGCTGGCCGCTGATCTGGGGCCGCAGGAAGTGGATGGCGACGCCGGCGAAGAGGCGGATATCGGCATCATCGCCTGGGGCTCCACTATCGGCGTGGTGCGTGAGGCGATTCAGCGCCTGCGTGCTGAAGGTAAGAAGGTTAAAGGATTTTATCCGAAACTGCTCTACCCGATGCCGGTGGATGAGTACGAAGCCTTCGGTGCCAAGTGTAAAAAGATTCTGGTGCCCGAGGTTAACTATCAGGGCCAGCTCGCCTTCTTCATCCGGGCCGAGACTTCGCTGAATCCAATTTCATACACAATCTGCGGTGGCTTGCCTTTCACCCCGGCCATGATTGTGGACAAGGTTAAGGAGATCATCTAATGACTAGAGCAGTATTCAACCAGATTGAGATGTCGGCGAAGGAGTATAAATCCGAGGTTTCTCCTGTATGGTGTCCTGGCTGTGGTGACTACGGTGTACTCAACGCCACCTACCGCGCGCTTTCCGAGCTGGGCATTCAGCCTAAAGACTTCGTTGCGATCTCCGGCATCGGTTGTTCATCGCGTCTGCCCTACTTCGTCAAAGCCTACAAGATGCACACTCTGCACGGCCGTGCGGGTGCGGTAGCCACTGGCGCGCAGCTGGCCAATCCCGACCTTTGCGTGATGGTTGCCGGTGGTGACGGCGATGGCTTCTCCATCGGCGGCGGCCATATGCCGCACATGGCGCGTAAGAATGTCGATATGGTCTACGTGTTGATGGACAACGGCATCTATGGTCTGACCAAAGGGCAGTCTTCGCCGACTACCCGTAAAGAGATGCCGGCTTACATCACCCCGTACGGCGGCGTGGATGAGCCGCTCAACCCGGTCATGTACATGCTGACCTATGGTGCCACCTACGTTGCCCAGGCGTTTGCCGGCAATCCGAAGATGTGCGCCGAACTGATCAAGGGCGCCATGGAGCACAAGGGTTTCGCATATGTGAATATCTTCTCCCAGTGCCCCTCCTTCAACAAACTGGATACGGTCAAGTGGTATCGTGATCTGGTTGAGGAGTTGCCGGAAGATCATGATCCGACCAACATGGATCAGGCGATTGCCGCGGCGCGCCGTCCCAACGGCAAGGCCCCGGTGGGCCTGCTCTACAAGGAAGATCGCTACACCCTGTGCGACGAAATGAAGCGCCTGGTTAAGCAGGTGGGTGGTTCGCCGGACTACGACAAGCAGAAAATCGTGGATCAGCACATCCCCTAATGTACGAATTTGACAGTTCGTTAGAGACCTTTTCCGACCGCGCCGCTTTGATCAAGGCGCGGGGGAAAGGTGGCTCGCTGGTAGATGCCGATCTTTCATTTCTGAATCTGATGGACATCGACCTGTCGGGTCTGGACCTCTCAGGCGCGCTCTTCTCGGGGAGCTGCCTGAAAGGCGTCAATCTGGAAAACTGCAACCTGCAGGGGGTCTTTATCCAGGATGCCGATCTGGATGGGGTCAACCTGAAGGGGGCGAATCTGGAGCAGGGATTTCTGCAGCGGGTAAGTCTGAATGGCGCGGATCTCAGCGGCGCCGATATGCGGGGTTCCAGTACGCTGCTGTGTCACTTCCGTGAGGCGCGGTTCAGTAAGACCCGTCTGGATGAGGTGCATATGCAAGGAAGTGATCTCGGCTCGGCGGAGTTTAGCGATGCCAGCCTTCGGCAGGCCTCCCTGCGGGAGTGCGTGTTAAACGGCACCCGCTTTACGCGCTGCGATCTCGGAGGCGCGGATTTGCGGAAAACCATGGTCACCCATGCCGTTTTCACGCAGGTGCGCACCGAGGGCACACTATATTATGGGGTGGCCCCCTGGAGCGGGGAGTCGGGCGACGAGGATTGGGTGAAAGTCCTGCCCACCTTCGATGGGGAATAACACGGACGATACGTGGTAATTATTAGCAAAAACAGCGGGTTATCAACCCGGATCTGTAGTATAGTTTTTGCTTATATCTGAATCAGTGAAAATTGGGTTGACGGAGAGTGGCAGAATTATTTCACTACTCCGCCGGGTTGATTTTTTGTGTTGAGCGGGCTCTAATGTACGGCCGTGTTACAGCACATAAGATAATAATGATGTAGTGATGAAGGTTTTATTTAACTCGTAAGGCGCTCATTTCCCGCCTTATGAAGATGAAGATTTACCGAATCTGGAGTACAGACAATGAGTGAAGCCAACCTGACGTTTCGGCGTTATGAAGACGGTGACAACGAGCATTACGACTGGGATAGTGATGTAATCAAAAAGGGCGAATCTTACGCCTGCCCGACCTATATCCAGCGTACCCCGCCGTGCCAGAACGCCTGCCCCTCCGGGCATGACATCCGCGGTTGGCTCTCCATCGTGCGCGGTCTGGATAAGCCGGTGGGTGACAAGCCCTGGGAAGAGTACGCCTTCGAGCGCATGACCATGGCCAACCCCTTCCCGGCCATTATGGGCCGTGTCTGCCCCGCCCCTTGCCAGGAAGGTTGCAACCGCAACGACCTGGAAGGCTATGTGGGCATCAACTCCGTAGAACAGTACATTGGCGATTGGGCGCGTGAGCACAACCTCGCCTTCGCCAAGCCCGAAAAAGAGTCTGGCAAGAAAGTAGCCATCATCGGTGGCGGCCCGGCTGGCCTCTCCGCGGCCCTGTTCCTGCGCCGTCTCGGCCATGCCTCCACCATCTTCGAGGATTACCACACCCTGGGCGGCCAGATGGTGTTCGGTATCCCCGGCTACCGTATTCCCCGCGACGTCCTGGAGCATGAAATCAAGCGTATCCTGGATGTGGGCGGCATCGACGTGAAGCTGAACACCCGCGTGGGCCGCGACGTCAAAGTGGAAGATCTGGAAAAAGAGTACGACGCCATCTTCTGGGGCGTGGGTACCGTGGTCGGCAAGCCCCTGCGCATCCCCGGCAGTGATGCCCCCAACTGCGTGGACGGCATGACCTTCCTCAAGGCCTTCAACGACGGCTCCCTGAAATATCTCGACGGCCGCATCCTGGTAATCGGTGGCGGTGACACCGCCATGGACGTGGCCGCCGTGGCCAAGCGCGCAGGTAACGTGGCCGGCCTCGACGCCGCCGAGCGTCCGGAAGCGGTATTCGACGGCTCCGGCAGCCAGAGCGATGACAAGATCGCCTCCCGTACCGACGCCGACTGCTGGCTGGTTTACCGCCGTCCCATCAATAAGGCCCCCTGTACCAAGCATGAGCTGGAGGCCTGTATCGCCGAGGGCGTGGAGATCCACGACAGCCTGGCTCCGCTGGAAGTAGTGCTGGACGGCGACGGCCGCGCCAAGGCGCTGAAGGTTCAGCCGGTAGACTGGTCTTCCGGCAAGATGGAAGAGAGCGGCGAACCCTTCGAAATCGAGTGCACCATGATCGTGGCCGCTACCGGCCAGACCGGTGACTTCGAGGGCATCGACGGCATCTCCAACGAGTGGAATCAGATCGACGCCGAAAAGAACATGCAGGTAAAGGGCAAGCCCGGCCACTTCGCCGGTGGTGACACCATCAACCCGCATCTGCTGACCTCCGCCATCGGCCACGCCTCCATCGCGGTGCAGGGCATTGATCAGTACCTGAACGGCAAGACCGTCGCGGATCGTCCCAAGGTGGACGGCCATCACTTCGATCTGCTCAAGGAGCTGGATGTCAAAGGCCTGTCCCCCGAGAAGTACGAGCACGGCCAGACCTGGGGCACCAGCAGCGCCAAGTGGTCGGTACACAACTTCGAAGACCGCGCCGATGCCGACGTCATGAAGACCAAGGGTCTGTATGTGGGGCACTTCAAATATGAAGAGGTGCATGCCCGTGAAGAAGTGGACGTCAACGCCTCCAATGTACTCGGCAGCATGATCGAGCGCTTCAAGGGCCTGTCCGAAGAGATGGCCGTTACCGAAGCTAAACGCTGCATGAGCTGCGGCCTCTGCTTCGAGTGTGACAACTGCGTCATCTACTGCCCGCAGGACGCCGTCTTCCGCGTGAAGAAGAGCGAGCGCGCCATGGGCCGCTATGTGGACACCGACTACGCCAAGTGCGTGGGCTGCCACATCTGCAAGGACGTATGTCCCACCGGTTACATCGACATGGCGCTGGGTCAGTACTGATCTGGTAGCCACATAACCGGAAAAGGCCGTATCGGGAAACCGGTACGGCCTTTTTTTTGACCATGGATGGTCTTATACAGCGGAGCACATGGATGTGTGAGAGCTGTGCATGTACAGGATGTACGCACTGGAAATTGCTCCTGCATTTCCAGCATATCCGCCATCCATGGCGGTAGTACATCGCGGGTGCGGGGATGCACAGGAGCGATGTTTCAGGGATGGCCTTATGCCGCGGAGCACATGGATGTGCGAGCGCTGCGAATGTACAGGTGTACGGTATTCGATAGCGGTGCGGCCCGGATCAGGCCAAATAGACGCCGATCAAAGCAAAGCCGATGATCATGACGACAAGGGAAGCGACGACTGCCGGATCAAACTTCTTGCCGGTCACCATCATGACCATTCCCTCGAATCGTTTGCGTGTCACCAGGCCGGCAATTCCAACCAAAACCAGAAACCCACCAAGATAGCCCGAAAGATTCTTAATGAGGGCGATTTTTTCCTCTTTTTGTCCAACCACCCCGCCACCGATGGTGGTGAATTTGTTGCCGGCAAGGGCAGGGTCGGTAATAGCCAGCAGAAAAGCGGCGGCTATTAAAAACAGAAACGGTTTGACGCGGTCCATGTGAATCTCCTCGATATTTATTGTGATCTGTTGCGTCAGCCGGGACTGGCCACCCTCCGGCGTCTCATCCTGTTTGATTCTACTTGAGTGTTTATCTACTCGACAAATGGGCCGGCGCGGCGGTTAAAGGATTTCAGGCATAAAAAAGGCGGACCCGAAGGCCCGCCTTTTGTCAGGGTTTGAAAACCCTTACAGGCCGAGGGAGGCGAGATGGGCCTGGAAGGCCTGTTCCCGTCCGTCCGGCGCCACGCCAGCCAGCTCGGGGGCCAGGCCGGCTTCCACCAGGCGGGCGCCGTTGGGGCTGTTGAGGACGCTCAACTCGCTTACCTCGGAGGCCAGGGCCGAGCGCATGCCGGCCAGGTCGCCCAGGCTGTCATCACTGGCCAGCGCGGCCAGGGTGGCGAGACCCGCGGGATCAGCCTCGTTCGGCAGGGCGCCGTTGAGCAGGGCCAACTGGCCGTCACGGTTCAGCACGGCGCCGCTGATGTTCAGCGGATCGGCCATGGTGAGCACATGATCGGCATCCGCGGCGGCGCCCGGCGTAGCCAGGGCGATCAGGGTGGCGCTGCCGGCCTGTGCCTTGCAGACGCCCGCACCGACGGAGACGATGCAGTCGGCGGAGCCGTTCAGCGGGGTAGCGCCCAGCTTGTTCAGCAGGGCCAGGTTGGCCTCACCGCTGATCTTGCGGTTGCCGTCGGTGCTGCCCGCTTCCCCTGCTACATAGTGCAGGGAGGCGTTGCTGGCGGCGGCCAGTTTGGCGGCGGCGAAGGTCTGTTCCACGGTGAGGCGCGGGGAGACCACCACGGCGGCGGAGCCGGCGCCCTGCAGGGCCGCCCTGGCGGCAGCGATATCGCCCTGGGCGTCGGCGCCCCTGGCCTGCAGCTGATAGCTGAAACGGCCCTCGGCGCAGATCACGGCGCCGTTGACGGGGTCGCCGTCCACGCTTTGGATCTTGACCACCTTGCCTTCGGCGGTGTGCACGTCCAGACCGCAGCCGCGTCCGCAGGCGGTGCAGCTGGTGCGTTCGCTCTGCCAGATCCAGGGGCCGCACTCCTTGCCCGTGTTGAGGGAGATGGCGGCGGTGGGGCATACGTCGGTGCACATGCCGCAGGCGTCGCAACCCGCAACCTGCAAGGGATCCTCGAAGGTGGGTCCGATCTTGGTGACGAAGCCGCGTTTGATGAAGCTGAGGGCGTGGATACCGCGCACCTCGGAGCAGATGCGCACGCAGGAGGCGCAGGTGATGCACTTGTCCGCCTCGATACGGATCAGCGGGTGGCGGTTGTCCACCTCGTACTTGCGGTTCTCACCGGCAAAGGTGGCCTCGCAGGAACCGTAGTCGCTGGAGTACTGGCGCAGATCGCAGTCGAAACGGGCCTGGCAGCCGCACTCGATGCAGCGGGTGGCCTCGGCCATGGCGGTGGCCCGCTCCAGACCGATGTTGATGGAGGCCCAGGGATCGGCCAGACGTTTCTCGGCCGGGTGGGTGGATTCATGGGCGCGTTTGGCGTGTACATAGCGCGGAGAGAAGTCCGCCATCTCCAGGTCGGCCAGGCGGCCGCGGCTGATGGCGTAGGGCTTGATCAGCTTCACGTCGGCGCCGTTCATGTACAGGTCGATGGCCATGGCGGCGCGGCGGCCTTCGCCGATGGCGCGGATCAGGATATCCGGGCCGAAGGCGCAGTCGCCAGCGGCGAACACACCCTCCTGGTCGGTGACCTGGGTCTTTTCGTCATAGACGAAGGTGTTCCAGCGGGTGGTCTCCGGCCTGTTGGCCTCGTTCTCGATGCAGCCCATGTCCGGGTCCTGACCGATGGCGGGGATGATGGTGTCGAACTCCAGCACCTCTTCGCTGCCCTCGATGGGCACGGGACGGCGGCGGCCGGAGTCGTCCGGCTCGCCCAGCTCCATGGTGATCACCTCCATGCCGATGGCACGGCCGGAGTCGTCCAGCACCACCTTGGTGGGGGCGGTGAGGAAACGGATGTCCACGCCCTCTTCGATGGTTTCATGCTGTTCGATGGGCAGGGCGGGCATCTCCGCCTGGGTACGGCGATACAGCAGGGTTACCTCTGCGCCAAGACGGCGCGAGACACGGGCGCAGTCCATGGCGGTGTCACCGCCACCGATTACGGCAACGCTCTTACCCACATCGGTGATATTGCCGAGCACCACTTCGCGCAGGAAGTCCACGCCGCCGATGACGCCCTCGGCCTCTTCGTTCTCCACGCGCATGGGTTTCGGTTTGTGCGCGCCGATAGCGAGCAGCACGGCGCCGAAGCCTCGACCTTTCAGGTCTTCGATGGAGAAGTCACGGCCCAGCTTCTGGTTGAAGTGCACCTTGACGCCCATGCTGAGGATGGCGCCGATCTCTTTGTCCATCAGGTCCCAGGGCATGCGGAAACGGGGGATGCCGTAGCGGGCCATGCCGCCCAGTTCGGGCAGGGCCTCGAAGATCTCAACCGCGTGACCCATGCGGCGCAGATAGTGCGCGGCGGAGAGGCCGGCGGGGCCGCCGCCGACAATGGCTACCTTTTTGCCCGTGTCTTCACCCGCATCGTGGGTAAAGGGGCCTACTTCCAGGTCGTATTCGGCGGCAAAACGCTTCAGCGGGTTGATGGCGATGGCCTCGTCCACCAGGCCGCGGCGGCATTCGCTCTCGCAGGGGTGGGGGCAGATACGTCCGCACACCACTGGCAGGGGGTTGCGCTCCTTGATCAGGCGCACCGCCGCTTCGGGATTGCCGTTGGCGATATGGGCGATGTAGCCCTGGATATCGATGTTGGCCGGGCAGGTCGCCTCGCAGGGGGCGATACAGTCGCCCGCGTGGTCGGAGAGCAGCAGGTCCAGGGCCATCTTGCGGCTTCTGGTCACCTGTTCGCTGTCGGTCTGGATATCCATGTCCGGGGCGACCCGGGTGGAGCAGGCGGGCAGCAGGCCGCGCGCGCCTTTCACCTCTACCACGCAGAGGAAGCAGGAGGCGAAGGGCTTCAGCCGGTCGTCATGACAAAAGGTGGGAATATGGATGCCCTGGGATTCCGCCACCTCTCGGATGGTGGTGCCCGCGGGCGCATCGACGGCCTGGCCGTTCAGGGTAATGGAAATGGTGTCACTCATCACAGATCCTCTTGATTCTTTTAGGCCGCCAGGATGGCTTCGGGGTTGCAGACCTCGACGCACATGCCGCAGTTGATGCAGACATCGGAGTTGATCACCCAGGTCTCGGGTTTCTTCAGTTCGCCACTGATGCATTCGACGGGACAGTAGCGTTGGCAGATGGAGCAGCCGGTACAGACCTCCTGCTGGATGGTGTGGGTGATCAGGCCCTTGCAGACGCCGGCCGGGCAGCGCTGCTCCTTCACGTGGGCCTCGTACTCGTCACGGAAGTACTTGAGGGTGGTGAGCACAGGGTTGGGGGCGGTCTGCCCCAGGCCGCAGAGGCTGGACTTTTTGATGTTCTCCGCCAGCTCTTCGAGATTGTCGATATCCTCCATGGTGCCTTCGCCGTCGCAGATCCGGGTCAGGATCTCTTTCATGCGCAGGGTGCCGATGCGGCAGAAGGTGCATTTGCCGCAGGATTCGATCTGGGTGAAGTCGAGGAAGAACTTGGCCAGGTCCACCATGCAGGACTTCTCGTCCATGACGATGATGCCGCCGGAACCCATGATGGCCCCGGTGGCGTTGATGGAGGCGTACTCAATGGGGGTGTCGAACAGGGACTCGGGTACACAGCCGCCGCTGGGGCCGCCGAGCTGCACCGCCTTCAGGGGCTTGCCAGTGAGCGAGCCGCCGCCGATGCCGTAGATCATCTCCCGCAGGGTCATGCCCATGGGGATCTCCACCAGGCCGCCGCGCTTGATGGCGCCGGCCAGGGCGAACACCTTGGTGCCCTTGGAGTCCTCGGTGCCGATGGCCGCGTAAGCGGCGCCGCCGTTGTCGATAATCCACGGCAGGTTGGAGAGGGTTTCCACGTTGTTGATGATGGTGGGCTTGCCGAACAGGCCCTTCACCGCCGGGAACGGCGGGCGAATGCGGGGCATGCCGCGCTCGCCCTCGATGGAGGCGATCAGGGCGGTCTCTTCGCCGCAGACGAAGGCGCCCGCGCCCTGCTTGATCTTCAGGTGGAAACTGAAATCGCTGCCCAGGATGTTGTCGCCCAGGTAACCAGCGGCAGTGGCGTCTTCGATGGCCTTGCCGAAGTTCTTCACCGCCAGGGGGTACTCGGCGCGGATGTAGGCGTAGCCGCCGCTGGCGCCGATGGCGTAGGCGGCGATGAGCATCCCTTCCAGCACGTTATGGGGGTCGCCCTCCAGCAGGGAGCGGTCCATGAAGGCGCCGGGGTCACCCTCGTCGCCGTTGCAGATCAGGTATTTCTTGTCCCCTTCGGCGCCACGGGCGAAGGTCCACTTGGTGGCGGTGGGGAAGCCCGCGCCGCCGCGGCCGCGGATGCCGGCGATCCTTACCTCTTCGATCACCTGTTCCGGGGTCATACCCTCAGCGAGGATCTTTTTGATCGCCTTGTAGCCGCCGCGTGCCTCGTACTGGCTCATGTCGGTGGCATCGATCTGGCCCACATTACGCAGGGCCAGGCGGGTTTGGCGGGAGAGGTAGAGGCCGCCTTCGGTGTCCGGATTGTCGCTGGAGGTGAGGAGGATCTCCTCGGGCAGGTCGCCCTCGCCGCGGTGGTACTTGAGGATCTTGGAGACCCCCTTCTTGTCCACGTTGCCGTACATGTGGGACTTCCCGCCCTGACGGACTTCCACCATCACCTCGGCATGGCACATGCCCACGCAGCCCACGGTGCGGATGGAGGCCTCAGGGGCGTTCTTCTTGAATAGCTCCAGCACTTCGGCGGAGCCGGAGGCGCGGCCGCAGGTGCCCTCGCCGACGATAATTTCCAGATTCTGCTCGCTCATGCCCGGGCCTCCCCGCTCTCGTCTTTCTTGGCGGCCTTTTTGGCCTTCGCATCGTTCTCTTCTTCCGCGTGGCCGGGAAGGATCTCGCCGCAGCTCTTGGCGTGCTTCTTCAGCTCGCGCTGGGCGTTGGCGCCGGTCAGGTTGCCCACGATGGTGTCGTCGATCACCAGGGCCGGGGCCAGACTGCAGCAGCCCACGCAGGCCACGTCTTCAATGGTGTAGCTGCCGTTGGAGGCGGTGTCCTGCTCGTTATCGGTGATGCCGAGGGAGTGCTTGAGGGCGGTGTTCAGCCGGTCCGCGCCGCGGACGTGGCAGGCGGTGCCGTGGCACACCTTGACCAGGTGGCGGCCCACCGGCTTCATACGGAACTGGGCGTAGAAGGTGGCCACGCCGTAGAGCTGACTGGCGGTGATATCGGTATTGGCCACCACCAGGTCCATGGCGTCACGCGGCAAATAGCCATACTCGCCCTGGATGGCCTGCAGCAGGGGAACCGCGGCGGAGACGTCGCCGCCTATTCCTTTAATCCAGGTGTCGACCAGCTTCGGATCGACCTTTGCTTCCAGGGATTCATTACTCACGTTCTGACCTCCTTCAAGAGCACAAAATCGTGCTTAAGGATTGATTTGCGAAAAACCGGAAGAATACGTTGTCGTGCACCCTCCCGGGCCGGATCAGGAATGGATCCGGGGGGACGTAATGCTCGCGAACTCTGCCCGACGATAAAAATCTGAACTACCCATATTACTGAATTAGCAGGTTCTTACACAAGCTTTTGGGCCGTTTTGGCGGGGTTTTGCAGGGGCGGTAGCCTTTAGATATTTCTATTCTTAGTATTGATAATTGTCGATTTGAGCGCCCTTTTTGCCTAACCGTAGAAGCTGCGTCTGTTACCAATACTTCTCCAGATGGATCTCCCCCGGGCTCTTGCGCTCATGCTGCTTGAATCCGTCACCCTCCAGCAGGGCGGTGGTCTCGGTAACCATGTTGGGATTGCCGCAGAGGAAGATGTGGCTGTTTTCGGGTGAGGGCGCAAAGCCGCAGCGCTTTTCCACCACGCCACGTTTCCACAGCTCCTGGATGTAACCGGCCTCTCCGCCCCAGGGGATGGTCTCTTCATCGGGCCGGGTGATCACGGGGATGTAGTAGAAGTTGTCCAGCATGCGGTCAAGGGTGGTGAGTTCCGAGCGGTAGCCCAGGTCCCAGGAGTGGCTGGCGCCGTGGATGATGGCGATCTTGCGGGGGGATGTGGGGTCCACTGTGGTGCGGATCATGCTCATGTACGGGGCCAGCCCGGTGCCGGTGGCGATCAGCACCAGATTGGACTCCGCCGGCACCTGATCCAGGGTAAACAGGCCGCTGAAGCGGGTGCCCAGATGGATGCGGTCGCCACGCTGCAGGGCGAAGAGGCGCGGGGTGAGGGCGCCGGAGCGGACCAGGGAGATATAGAACTCCAGGTACTCCTTCTCTTTCGAAGAGGAGGCGATGGAGTAAGCGCGGACCACCATCTGGTCCGGGTCTTCGGGGGCCTCTTCCGGGTCGGAGATGGGGATGCGCGGGGCGCTGAGGGGCAGGCCGAGGACGCAGAACTGTCCCGCGGCGTACTCTCCCAACTCCCAGCCGTCGGGAATGACGCGCAGGATGAGGGTCTCCGGCGCCACCAGGGTGGTTTCACCGACGATGGCGTTGATTTCGCGGCCCATGGGGGTCTCCTTTAGTTCTTTTTTCTGGCGCGCGGATGCGCCTCGTCGTACACCTTGGCCAGATGCTGAAAGTCCAGATGAGTATAGATCTGGGTGGTGCTGATGTCCGAGTGACCCAGCAGCTCCTGCACGGCGCGCAGGTCCCCGGAGGACTCCAGCAGGTGGCTGGCGAAGGAGTGGCGCAGCAGGTGGGGGTGCAGGTCGCGGGAGGCCCCGTGTTCCCTGGCCCACTTGTGCAGTCGCTGCTGCAGGGTGCGCGGGTGGATGCGTACGCCCCGCTTGCTGACGAACAGCGCGGTCT
Organism: Sedimenticolaceae bacterium; assembly: GCA_050295355.1. Taxonomy (GTDB): domain Bacteria; phylum Pseudomonadota; class Gammaproteobacteria; order Chromatiales; family Chromatiaceae; genus CBFDBF01. Next base: position 21,377 of record JBNKPL010000005.1, on the reverse strand, counting down.
CCTCCGGTTTGGCGAGCGCGGCCCTCACTTTAAGCCAGCGTTCAATGGCCAGTAGCGCCTTGCGCCCCACCGGAACCTGGCGGTCCTTCGCGCCCTTGCCCGTGATCTCCAGCGAGGCATCGCCGCTGAGGTCGATATCCTTCAGGTTTAGGGATACCGCCTCCGCCAGCCGCAGGCCGCAGGAGTAGATCAGCTCCATGATGGCGAGATCGCGGATATCCAGCGGGTCATCGCTGTTCTGGTCCAGCAGCTGACCCAGCTGGTCCGCATCCAGGGTGGAGGGGAGGCGGCGCTGGCTCTTGGGCGGTCGGATGCCCACCACCGGATTGTTCTCCACCCGGCCCTCCCGCAGCAGATAGTTGTACAGGCTGCGCAGGGCGGAGAGTTCCCGTTGCAGGGTCTTGCCGCCAGCTCCGGCGCGGTGACGCGCGGCCACATAGGCGCGGACCTGATGCTGGGTCAGATCGCGCCAGCCGGTCACGTCCTGTTCGGCGCACCAGGCACGGATACGCAGCAGATCCCGCTGGTAGTTGTTCACCGTGTGCGGGGAGAGCCGCCGCTCGTGTTGCAGGTGGTCGATGAAGTGCTGAATCCAGTCCAGGAGTGGATCGGGTGCGTTCATGTCAGGAAGCGAGAACAGGCCCTAAAAGCCGGGTTCTGATCGAACCTCCAGGCTTTTACTGATCACTTCGCCCAGGCGGGTGAGGTATTCGGTGCCCATGCCGGAATGGAAGCGGTGCTCGTCGGAGCTGCCGATGGCCAGAATGCCCATGATGCTCTCTTCCCTGATGGGGATCATGGCGGTGGATTTAATGTCATCCGCCTGGGGGCCAAACAGGTAGTTCAGCTTTTCCGGGGAGAGCCGGCCGCACTGGGGAACCCCTTTTTTGAGGAATTCGCGGAAGCCGTCCAGGTCGGGTTTGGATTCGTCCTCGTGATGGGTGTAGATGTGCAGTTCCACCGCTTCCGCCTGGAAGTCTTCGTGCAGGGTGTCCTGCAGGACGTTCACCAGTTCGTCGAAGTCGATGGTGTCGATGATGGTGAGCGTCAGGTGGTGCAGGCGCTGGCTCAGATGATCGTTTTCGTGCGCCACCCGGATCAGCTGTTCCAGTTTCTTTTTATGCTGGGCCGCCTCTTCGCGTAGCATCTGCACCTGGCGTTCAATGAGGGAGAGTGCGCCGCCGCTCTGATGGGGCAGCTGAAGATCCTTTAACAGCTCGGGATGGCGCTGAAAAAAATCGGTATTGGCGCCAAGGTATTCGGCTATTTCTTTCTCGGCCGTTTCAGTCAAGATCATCTCTTCCGATTGCAGGCTCACAATTCAATACTCCCTTCAAAAACTGTTTCGGCCGGGCCGCTCATCCATACCGGCTGCCGCTCTCCGTCCCACTTTATCACAAGATCTCCTCCCCGCAGAGTTACCACCACCTCCGAATCCAGCAGACCCTGAACACGTCCGGCCACCACCGCGCCGCAGGCGCCTGTGCCGCAGGCCAGGGTCTCGCCAGTGCCCCGTTCGTATACCCGCAAACGGATATGATTGGGCGCGAGTATCTGCATAAAGCCCGCGTTCACCCGTTGGGGGAAACGGGGATGGTTCTCCATTAGGGGGCCGAGGGTCTCTACGGGGGCGGTGTCGGTGTTCTCCACCTGCAGCACCGCATGGGGATTGCCCATGGAGACGGCGCCGATCTCCAATGCCTGACCATCCACCTCAATGGGGTAGCGCGCGGCCCGCGTCTCGGCCTGGAAAGGGATTCGCGCGGGTTCCAGTTCCGGTACGCCCATGTTGACCCGCACCAGGTCCCCTTCGGCGTAGAGGGTGATATCGCCCGAGCTGGTGCCCACGGCGATCTCGGTTTTTTCGGTAAGGCCTTTTTCCAGCACGAAGCGGGCGAAACAGCGCGCCCCGTTGCCGCACTGCTCCACCTCGGAGCCGTCGGCGTTGAAGATACGGTAGTGGAAGTCGTTTTGCGGTTTGCGCGGCGCTTCCACCAGCAGGAGCTGGTCGCAACCCACGCCGAACTTGCGGTCGGCGAGAAAACGGATCTGCTCGGTGCTCAGTTGCAGCGGCTGCGCAATGGCGTTGAACACGATGAAATCGTTGCCCAGACCATGCATCTTGGTGAAATGCAGCTTCATGGTTTGCGGGAAAAGGCGGACTTAGCGGCGGTTACTTGCTCGCTTCCTCTTCCTGCTGCTGGTTATTATCCGGCAGATAGAGGGGGCCTTTCTGGCCGCAACCGGCGATCAACAGAGAAGCGGTGAAAAGAGCGGCCAGGAGCCAGCGGGCGAGGCGGTGGTGTTTGGGCATAGGGATCTTCTCCGATCAGGAAACCGTTGGCGCCAGTATAAACCGCCAGCCGCCAGGGGGGTTAGTTGAAATCGGTTCAAGCCAGGTGGGAGCGCGCCAGATCCTCGAGCCCGCTAATGGCGTCACTGAGCCGTTTCTCCAACTGCTTCTTGATGTTGAGCAGTTCCATAGTGGACCACTCCTGCTGGGAGAGGGCGGCGGAGAGTTCGATGCCCGTGAGATAGACCGGGTAGCGCTCCCTGCCTTTGCGCCGGGACAGGATATGGCGCGCAACTTCGTGGATGATGCCGTCGCCAAACTCCAGCGAGCTGAATTCACGGCCGTTGCACACCAGCAGGAAGGGCGACTGCCTGAGATCAAGCCCTTCGGTGATGAGCCGCAGGTCGAGGTAGTCATCCACCAGTTGGCTTTGCGTGGGCTGGACCTTGGTAACGGACCAGCCGCCGTCGCGCTGCGGTTTCAGGCGGTAGTAAAGGGGGGTGGCCAGAAGTTGGCTGTCCAGGGTATCGGCGCGCAGGCTGCGCAACATAATCAGTTCGTTGAAGAACCGCTTCTGCTGATCAAGCATGTGTTGTTCGCTGCTGCCGCGGATGGTCTGCCGGAACAGGGCGCCATTTTCGTCTGCCACATAGAGTTGGGTGTGCTCATTCTCGGTATGGAAAAAGAGCTGGATCAGCCCCGGCTCGTTGTGTTCGAACAGGCTGGGCAGCGGGGTCTCCTGCAGCGCGCCTTCGTCGATGGCCAGCGGGCGGAACTGCGTCTGCGGCGTGCCCAGGGTTTGAAACAGTTCCTGCTCCGTGTCCATGCCCAGGTAGGTAAAGTCGTTGTCCTGCTTCATGACCAGATAGTGGGTGGCGCCCGCCTGATAGAGATAGCGCCCCTCCGACCCGGCGAGGCCGGCTTTCAGACTGCGGCAGGCATCGTTGAACAGGCTGGCCACCCGCTTGGCGGCGGAAGGCCCCTTGGCGGAGGCGTAGCCGCAGGCGACCACCTCAGGCGCCACTTGCTGCGGGTGCCGCAGCAGGGTCTGGCGCAGATAGTGGCAAAGGCTTTCGGCCAGCCCATCCGTGCCCTGGGCCCGGGTGATTAGGGTCTCTCCCCAACTGGTGGTAATCAGCACGTCCAGGTTCTCCACCAGGCAGTTGCGGTTGGCGCCATAACTGAGCGGGTCGTGGCGGGCGCTGGTCAACTGGTGGCCGGTCTTGGACAGGCGCACCATGGGGTCGATGCCCGTGTTGACGAACAGGGAGCAACTGGTGGCGTAGGGCTGGTCCGCGAAGGCGCGCATGGGGATGTGGTGAGGATAACCTCCGAGGTACTGGCGACGCAGGTTGCCCAGCAGGGACGACATCTCCTTCTGGTTTACCGGGGCGTCATTGGGGTAGAGGTTGATTTGCGTCTGCCGGTCGGCGATACCGTTGAGATGAACCCAGGCCAGCAGTTCTATGGGACTGGCCGTGATCTTCACCGCCCGTTCGCCTTCGGTCTCCTGCGGCCCCCGCTGCCCCTGGAACAGCGCCCAGCGGTCTTCGCCGCTGGCGGTGCGGCTGAAGTGGACGGACAGATGCTTCTCCACCGGGTCGCGGGATATGCCGAGGTTGATGTTGTCGATCTTGCCCGGCTGGCGTTCGAGGGCGGTATAGAGTTTGCGCCCGAGCAGATTCAGCTCCTCCGGATCCACCTGGCCGGAAAGGGCGTAGGTGCGCGAAAACTCGGTCAAGATGCGGTAGCTGCGGGTCAGCTCCCGCACCAGGGTATCCCGCTCGCGGGAGATCTGGTCGATCTTCCACTCCGGGCGGCGGTCCATCAGGATCAGCTCCGCCTTGCCCCAGCCCCACTCCTCCACCAGCGCGCGCAACATCTTGTGATGCCACTTGTCCTGCTGATCGGGGCGGCGGCGGCTCAGGGCCTGTCCCGATTTGAAATAGAAGCAGCGGCGCGCCAGGGTCAGGCGGTCGTCCTGGTCGCGTTCCAACAGGTGTTGTTCCACCCGGCGGAACAGCAGCAGATAGGGATCCAGTTCGTCGGGATCCAGATTGCCGGCATAAATCGCCTCCTTGGCGCTTTGACAAAGCCAGCGAACCTTGGGGTAGTCGCTGGAGTAGGCCTCGATGAGCAGCAGTTTGAGCAGCGCCTTGTAGGGGGATTCGATCCCCTTGTAGAGCTGCCAGTGGGCGGCGCCGAAAAACTCATCGGGGGGGGTGTCTTTCAGACCGCCGAAATCGATGCAGTCCAGCGGCGCCACGAAGCGCTGCTTCAGCAGGCGGGCGGTATACACCTCATAATTCTGTTCCTGTTCCGGGGGCACCAGCCACCAAAGCGGGTGGCGCCCGGCCAGCAGGATGCCGGTGCGGTAGAACTCCTCCAGCAGCAGATGTTGCTGGGTCGTGCCGCTGCTTTCGCGGGAGAGGGCCTCGCGCCGGCCTTTTTTGAAGTCATCCGGGTTGATGACGAAGATGTGGACCTCAAGATTCAGCTCCTGCGCCCACTGCTCCAGCATCTGGGCTTTTTCACGCAGGGCGAGCAGTTGGTGTTCGCTGATCTGCGGGTCATAGCAGAGCCAGACATCGAAGTCGCTGCCAGTGGAATGGCCGATGCTGCCGATGCTGCCCATCAGAAACAGGCCCTGGAGGGAAAATTTCCGCAGCGCCCTTTTTTTGTAGGAGAAACTGCGGCTGATCTTGCGCGCGGCGTGCAGGGCATCCCGCTGGGGGGAGTAGTTGGGGAGGCCGGCGGGTGCGTCGCTGCCCACAAACCCGGGCAGCGAAGGGTGGTTGATGTGGAACAGCAGCGGCAGCAGTTCCAGGTAATCGCGCTGGGCGCTGGTCAGCTCGCCCTCGATGCGGCGCAGCCGTTCGCGCTGCAGGGCAAGAAACCGGCGGCGCACGAGCTGCAGCTCTTTCCGGCCGATACCTTCGCTGAAATCTACCGATTTGGCCATTATTGCATCAGAGCGGGCGGACCCTAGGCGGTGGCGGCCCTGTCGGTGGCCTTTTGCCCCGACAGGCTCTGCATGGCGCGCTGCATCAGCGTGCGCGCGTCGTTCCCCTTCTGCCACTCCGCCAGGCCGATATAGAGACAGAAAGAGCCGCGCTCCACCCCTTCAAAGAGGCCGTTGTCATAGAAGCCCTCCTGGATTTTGGCCAGCAGGCGCTGGCCGTCCTCAATGGAGGTCTCGGGCAGGACCATCACAAACTGCCCCTCGTCCCAGCGGGCGATCATGTCCACCCAGCGCAGGCGGTCGCGCAGGAAACGGCCCACATGGATCACCAGTTCATTGGTCAGGGCCGCCTTCGGGTCCGTCAGGCCGATCTCGATGACGGCCAGGCTGAGGGGATTGTGGTAACGGCGGCTGCGGGTGACATGCAGATCCAGGGTGCGGCTCAGGGCGCGGCGGGTGGCCAGGCCGGTCTCTTCATCGGTGATCGCCAACTCCTCCAGCTGGCGGCGCAGCGTCTGGTTCTCCTCCTGCAGCCGGCGCAGCTCGGTGATCTCCTGGTAACAGTGGATGACCGCCCCTTCGGGTTCAGAGAGGGCGCGGGTGGCGCAGCGCAGGGTGCGGCCCTCCTGCCCCACGCCCAGAATATGAAACTCGCCGCCTTTGAACAGGCCGCGCAGGTGGGGAAAGGGCAGGGTGTCGGCGTCGTGGCCCACAAGCTCCTCGGGAGCGGCGCCGACCAGTTCCTGCATGGTGCGGTTCACCTCCAGGATACGGCCCTGGGCGTCCAGAATCAGCATGGCCGCCGGGCACTCCCGGAACCACGGTGCTGTTAGGTTTTTTTCATTGGATTCGTTCATTACAGCCTCCACCCGGCCGCACAATTCCCGGCAATAGTAAACGGCAGCCTGGGAAAAAGCTTTAATTCGCTAAGGGATAAAGGCGGCCTTACCGAAGTTTTTTGCGCGCGCGCTGGATGGCGGCCTTCACCTGCCCCGGGGCGGTGCCGCCGATGTGGTCACGCGCCGCCACGGAGCCCTCCAGGGTGAGGCAGTCAAATACATCGCCATCGATGGCGCTGGAGAAACCCTGCAATGCCTCCAGGGAGAGATCGGAGAGGTCGCACTCTTTTTCCACGCAGAGGGCCACCGCCTTGCCCACCACCTCATGGGCGTCACGGAAGGGGGTGCCCTTGTGCACCAGATAGTCCGCCAGGTCAGTGGCGGTGGCGAAGCCCTGCATGGCGGCGGCCCGCATCCGTTCGTGGCGGCAGCGGATGGCGGGGACCATGTCGGCGAACACCTTGAGGCAGCCCTTCAGGTTATCCACGGTATCGAACAGCGGCTCCTTGTCCTCCTGGTTGTCCTTGTTATAGGCCAGGGGCTGTCCCTTCATCAGGGTGAGCATGGCCATCAGGTGGCCGAAGATGCGGCCGGTCTTGCCGCGCACCAGTTCCGGCACGTCCGGATTTTTCTTCTGCGGCATGATGGAGGAGCCGGTACAGAAACTGTCGGAGAGCTCCACGAATCCGAACTGGGCGGAGGACCAGATGATCAGCTCTTCGGAAAAACGGGACAGGTGCATCATCAGGATGGACGCCGCTGCGCTAAACTCGATGATGAAGTCGCGGTCGCTCACCGCATCCAGGGAGTTTTCGCACGGCTGCGCGAAGCCGAGCAGTTCCGCGGTCAGGTGGCGGTCGATGGGATAGGTGGTCCCGGCCAGGGCGGCGGCGCCCAGGGGCATGACGTTGACGCGTTTTGCGCAGTCGGCCAGGCGCTCCCGGTCCCGCAGCAGCATCTCGAACCAGGCCATCATGTGATGACCGAAGGTCACGGGCTGGGCGGTCTGCAGATGGGTGAAGCCGGGCAGGATGGTTTCGGCCTCCCGTTCGGCGAGATCCAACAGGGCCTGTTGCAGGCGCAGCAGTTCGCCCTGAATGGTTTCGATCTCGTCGCGCAGGTAGAGGCGCACGTCGGTGGCCACCTGGTCGTTGCGGGAGCGGCCGGTATGGAGTTTTTTGCCCGCGTCGCCGATGGCGGCGGTGAGGGCGGATTCGATGTTCATGTGGACATCTTCCAGCTCCACGGACCATTCGAATGCGCCGTCGTCGATGTGCTGCTCGATCTGTTGCAGGCCGGAGACGATGCTGTCCCGCTCCTCGTTGGAAAGGATGCCCTGCCGCGCCAACATGGTGGCGTGTGCAATGGAGCCCCGGATGTCATACTTATAGAGTCGCTGGTCGAACTCCACGGATGCGGTAAAGGCTTCTACAAAGGCGTCGGTGGGCTCGTTGAAGCGGCCCGACCAGAGTTTTTTGTCGCTCATGGGCGGCGGTTCCTGAAACGGATTGAATCAGGGCGGGATTATACCCTTCGCATGACGGTAAAGAAAAAATGGGTGCAACGGATAAGAGCAGCAAACAGCGAACAGAGGCCAAAGAGTCGTTCCTCCCCGATTTTTGCGCCCTGCCCATGGTCTTTGCGGTGGTGGTCACCGTGGAGCTGCTGGCCATCGTGCTGGCCCTGGTTACCAGCCGCACCTGGCTCGGCTTTTTTCAGGAGCTGAGCCTCTATTCCCTGTTCGTGCAGTGGGTGGCCCTCCTGGGCTGTGTGCTGTTGTGCGCCTTGCGCAAATATCTGCGCCATCTGAGCGACAGCGTGGCCGGCTTGATCGCCTGGGCGCTGCTATTGGTGATTACCCTTTTCACCAGTGAAATGGCCTTCCATTTCTTTGGCGACGTGCTGCAGCCGGGCAGCCACATCTTCTTTCTGGGCAGGAGCCTCACCATCGCCGCCATCACCACGGCCCTGGTGCTGCGTTATCTCTACCGTCAGCAGCTGTGGCGGCGGCAGGTGGTGGCGGAATCCCAGGCCCGGTTCCAGGCCCTGCAGTCCCGCATCCGGCCCCATTTTCTGTTCAACTCCATGAACACCATCGCCAGCCTGACGCGCACGGACCCCGGCATGGCGGAAGAGGTGGTGCATGACCTCGCGGACCTGTTCCGGGCCAGTCTCTCCGATGCGCGCACCATGTCCACCCTGGGTGAAGAGCTGGAGCTGGCGGAGGGCTATCTGCGCATCGAGGCGCAGCGCCTGGGGGACCGCCTGCGGGTGGAGTGGGCGCTGGATGAGCTGCCCAAGGATGCGCCCATGCCCACGTTGATTCTGCAGCCGCTGCTGGAGAACGCGGTCTATCACGGTATCGAGCCGGCCGCGGAGCCGGGATTGATCCGCATTGAAGGCGCCTTCCAGCGCGAGCGGGTGGAACTGGGCATCCGCAACACCATCCCCGAGGGCGGGCGTACCAGCCAGCGGGAGGGCAATCGGCTGGCGCTGGAGAACGTGCGCCAGCGGCTGCTCGCCCTGTATGAAGAGCAGGGCCAGGTCACGGTCACGGAGCACGGCTCGGCCTACGAGGTGCGAATCCGCTTTCCCTATCATCGGATGGAGTCATGAAGATACTGATCGTGGATGACGAGGTCCCCGCCCGCGCCCACCTGCGGCGTCTGGTGGAAGAGATCGGAGCGCCCGCGGAGGTGGCGGGGGAGGCCGCCGACGGCAAGGAGGCGTTGGCCTTCTGCGCGAACAAGGAGGTGGATGTATTGCTGCTGGACATCCGCATGCCGGGCCAGGACGGACTGGCGGTGGCGGCTCGGCTGTCGGAGCTGGAGACGCCCCCGGCGGTAATCTTCACCACCGCCTACGATGAACACGCCCTGCAGGCCTTCGACCGTAACGCCATCGACTATCTGCTTAAACCCGTGCGCCGCCAGCGGCTGGAGAAGGCCCTGGCCCGGGTGGCCGCCCTGACCCGCCCGCAGTTGCAGGCGCTACAGAAACTGCGCGGGGAAGAGGGGCCGGACTACATCGCCGTCAGTTACCGCGGCGGATTGCAGCGGATCGCGGTGGAGGATGTCGCCTACTTCCGGGCGGAACAGAAATATGTGGTGGCGTATCACAAAGAGGGAGAGGCGCTGCTGGAAGAGTCCCTCAAATCACTGGAAGAGCGCTTCGGCAACCGCTTCCTGCGTATTCACCGCAACGCCCTGGTATCCAGCGAACAGGTAACGGGATTGGTGAAAGAACACGACGGCCGCTGCCTGGTCACCCTGGCCGGGACCAGCGAGCGCCTGGAGGTAAGCCGCCGCCACCTGCCGGAGGTGCGGCGTTTTCTGAAAGAGAGGAAGTAGTGCCGCCAAAGATCCAGTTCTTCCGGATTCGCGATCACAACAGGCGCGCACCTTCCAGAACAGGTCCAGGGATAACGGGCGAAAACAGGCAGTCCATGCTTAAAGGTTGGGGCTCTCCGCTTTGTTTGTTGGGGTCTCCAAACAAAAGATCCAAAAAATCTGGCCGAGGCAGTAATGCAGAACAAAGAAGCACCTGAATCCACTCCAGGCCAACAGTACGATACGGCACTAATCGTTAAGGAACAGACTCGCCTGCTCTATATGCAGGCGTCGGTCGCCAATGCCATGTCGGCGATAGCGGTGGTGCTCATTTACTTCATGCTGCGACACAGGGTAGACCCTGAATATCTCGAATACTGGGCGCTGATTCTCCTGTCCACGGTGTTCTACCGGCTGTCCCTCTGGTACCGCCGCCAGAAAAATCCGTCTCAGAAAACCGCTGAAAGCTGGCTCAACCACTACATGATAGGTTGCGCCATGATGGGTGTTGCCTGGAGCCTGCTTCCTCCTATCCTCTACGGCAGCAGTGATCCGGTGGTTGTGGTGGGGCTCTCCATGGTGGTTTTCGGCGTGGTTGGAGCGGCCGTGGGGGTCCTGTCGGCCTACATGAAGGCCTTTGTCATCTATACCTACCCACAGTTGATCGTGTTTGGGGCCACTTTACTGCTCTACGATGAGAGTGCCTTCCATTGGCTGGCCATTGGCCTGTTCCTCTACCTGGTCCTGACTACGCTGTTTACCCGAAACATCAATCACAGCATCCTGCGCTCCATTCATTTTCAGGCGCGAAACGATGAACTCATTGCTGAACTGAACAGCGAGATCGAACAGCGTACGGCGCTGATAGAGCAGAGAACCAGGCAGCTGAAGGAAAAGAATGAAGCGCTGCTGGTGGAGGTGCACGAAAGAAAGCAGACAGAGGCGTTCCAGCTAAAACAGAATCACATCCTTGAACTCATCTCCCGGGGCACCACCACGCTGCCGGAAGTGCTGGAAGAGATCACCCGGCTTGCCGAAAGCCAGCATGCCGATATCCAAGCTTCCGTTCTGCTGCTTGAAGGCGCCAGGCTAACCGTCGGCGCCGCCCCTAATTTGCCCAAGACATATATCGATCTGGTCGATGGACTGGAAATTATGCCTGACTCCGATTCGTGCTGGACAACCGCCGTCTATCGCCGGGAGCGAATGATTGTTGAGGATATTCACACCGATCCGACGTGGACGGGTTGTTGCGAGCTTGGGTCTCAATTCGGATTCCGTTCCTGTTGGTCAGAACCGATTATTGCCTCTACCGATACGGTACTGGGTGCCTTTGCCCTCTATCACGCCGAGCCAAAGATGCCTGATGAGCACGAGATCTACTTGATCGAGGCCATGGCCCACATTGCCGGCATCGCTATTGAGAAGACGCAGACGGAACAGCGGCTGCGCCAGTCCGCCGCAGTGTTTAAAAGCACGGTGGAGGGCGTGATCATTACCGATCACCAGGAAAAGATCGTTGATGTTAACCAGGCTTTTGAGTCGATCACAGGCTACCAGCGGGAGGAGATCACCGGCCTGACGCCACGTATTCTCAAGTCCGAGCGGCACGACATAAGTTTTTATCGGGATATGTGGAAATCTCTCTCCGAGACCGGCCAATGGCGGGGCGAAGTGTGGAACCGCCGCAAGTGCGGAGAGGTTTATCCCGAGTGGCTGAACATCAGTAGTATTTACGACGGCAGCGGGGCGTTGACCAACTATGTGGCGGTGTTCTCGGACATCACCTCCATCAAGCGCTCCGAAGAGGAACTGGATCACCTGGCGCATCACGACGCCCTGACGGATCTGCCCAACCGGCTGTTGTTCAATTCCCGTTTGCGACAGGCCATCAAACACGCCAAGCGTGAGGACAGCGTACTGGCGGTGCTGTTTGTGGACCTGGACCGGTTTAAGAACATCAATGACAGCCTGGGCCACAGTGCCGGGGACAGCCTGTTGCAACAGCTGGCGGCCCGTCTCAAAGGCGCCCTCCGGCTGGACGACTCCGTGGCCCGGATCAGTGGTGACGAGTTTGTGATTCTGCTGGAGCAGATAGGCGATTCAGAGAACACCGCGGTTGCGGTGGAGAAGATCATGAAGGTGTTCGATGAACCGTTCCGGCTGGATGAGCACCAAATCAGCATCACCGCCAGCATCGGCATCAGCCTCTATCCGATGAATGGCGAGGACGCATCCACCCTGCTTCGCCATGCGGATACCGCCATGTACCGCGCTAAAAACGAGGGGCGCAACTCCTACCAGTTCTATACCCGCGAGATGACCAGCAGCGCCTTTGAGCGGGTGGTGATGGAAAATGCCCTGCGCGGGGCTCTGGAGCGGGAGGAGTTCCAGCTGGCGTATCAACCGCAAATCCAGCTGCAAAGCGGCCACCTGACCGGCCTTGAGGCGCTGATCCGCTGGCACCATCCGGAGCTGGGAGTCGTAGCCCCGTCAAAATTCATCCCCTTGGCGGAAGATACCGGGCTGATCCATGACATCGGCGCCTGGGTGTTGCGGGCCGCCTGCAGGCAGGGCAAGAGCTGGCAGGACAAGGGCTATGATTATGGCCGCATCGCCGTCAATGTGGCGCGGCCGCAACTGCAGCGCGGCGATTTTCTCGAAACGGTGAAAGGGATTCTGGAGCAGAGCGGCCTGTCGGCGGCCAACCTGGAGCTGGAGGTGACCGAAGGGGCCGTGATGGAGAACACCGAGCATGCGGTGCAGCAATTGAGAGCCCTGGGAGACTTGGGCCTGCAGCTCTCCATTGATGACTTCGGTACCGGCTACTCCTCCATGAGCTACCTGAAGCTGCTGCCCATCCATAAACTGAAAATCGACCAGTCCTTTGTGCACGACATCCCCTTTGACCGCAACGACATGGCCATATCCGAAGCGATTATCGCCCTCGGCCACGCACTGGATCTGCACGTAATCGCCGAAGGGGTGGAGACCGAGCGGCAGGCGGAATTTCTCAGGAAGAAGGGGTGTCTGGAAGCGCAGGGCTACCTCTACTGCAAACCACTACCCGCAGAAGAGATCGAAGCGCGCTATTTCGCCGGTTGACGAGGGTGCGGGTACAGGGCGGATCATTTCGCGCCCGCAGATACCGAATCTCATTTGCCAGCCCCGGTCGGAGGCTTTAGCATTCCATCTTTCCAACCAAACACGCCAGAGAAATCCTGCCCATGTCCGATATCGTCCGCATCGCCACCCGAAAATCCCCCCTCGCCATGTGGCAGGCCGAGCATGTGGCCGCCGCCCTGCGCGAGGCCCATCCCGGACTGCAAGTGGAGCTGCTGGGCATGAGCACCCAAGGGGACAAGATCCTGGACACGCCGCTGGCGAAGATCGGCGGCAAGGGGCTGTTCGTGAAGGAGCTGGAGCAGGGGATGCTGGAAGGCACGGCGGATATCGCCGTCCACTCCATGAAGGACGTGCCCGTGGAGCTGCCAGAAGGGCTGCATCTGGCGGTGATCATGGAGCGGGAGGACCCGCGTGACGCCTTCGTATCCAACAAATACAAGAGTGTGGACGAGCTGCCCCAGGGGGCCATCGTCGGCACCGCCAGCCTGCGCCGCCAGTGTCAGCTGAGCGCCCGGCGCCCGGACCTGAAGATCGCCACCCTGCGCGGCAACGTGAACACCCGGTTGCGCAAGCTGGACGACGGGGAGTTCGACGCCATCATCCTCGCCTCCGCCGGCCTCATCCGGCTTGAGTTTGAAGAGCGCATCACCGCCTTCATCGACGCCGCGGACAGCCTCCCCGCCATCGGCCAGGGGGCGGTGGGGATCGAGTGCCGCGCGGACGATGAGCGCATCAACGCCCTGCTTGCGCCCCTGCATCATGGGGATAGCGCGGTCTGCCTGACCGCCGAACGGGCCATGAACCACCGCCTCATGGGCGGATGCCAGGTGCCCATCGGCGGCTTCGCCGTGCTGGAGGGGGACGAGCTTTACATGCGCGGGCTGGTGGGCGAGCCGGACGGCAGCCGCATCATCCGTGCGGAGAAGCGCGCCCCTGCGGCGGAGGCGGAGCGGCTGGGGGTGGAGCTGGCCGAGGAGCTGCTCGCCAACGGCGCCGAATCCATTCTTAAAGTCCTGTACGAAAAATAAGCGCCATGGTGACGCCCCGGCAGCCGGACCCACCCGATCTCTCGGGCATCGGCGTGCTGGTCACCCGCCCCGAGGAGCAGGCGGCCTCCCTCTGTAACCGAATCGTGGAGCTGGGCGGCAATCCCATCCTCTTCCCCGCACTGGCCATCGCCGGACCCGAAAATCCGGCGGCGGTGGCCTCCCTGCTGGCGGGACTGGAGCGCTACCAGATCGCCATTTTCATCAGCGCCAATGCGGTGCACCATGGCCTGCGGCTGCTGCCAGAGGGCCTTCCCGGGGAATTACAGATAGCGGCGGTGGGCAAGGGCACCCTGCGCGCCCTGCAGGAACACGGAATCACCGCCCGGATCGTGCCGCTGGAGCAGTTCGACAGCGAGGGGCTGCTGGCGCACCCGGCCCTGGCCCAGTCGGCCGGGCAGCGTATCCTGATCTTTCGCGGCAACGGCGGGCGGGAGTTGCTGCGCGACACTCTGCTGCAGCGGGGTGCGGAGGTGGAGTACGCCGAGGTCTACCGCCGGGTGCGGCCGCAGACCGATCCCGCGCCCCTGCTGGGGCGTTGGCCGCGGGAGATACAGATCACCGTGGTCACCAGTATCGAGATCCTGGAAAATCTGGCCGCTATACTGGGGGAACAGGGTATGCCGCTGCTCCAGGCGACCCCCATGGTGGTGGTCAGCGAGCGCATTCGGCAGCGGGCCGCGGAGATGGGCTGCAAACAGATCCTGCTCGCCCGGCGGGCGGAAGAGGAGGCGATCCTGGACGCGATCCTGGATTGGCGCAAAAACGGCACCACCGAATGAGGCCGCTTTTTGGTACTCTACGGACAATATAACCACCAGTTTCTGGATAATTCCCTATGAGCACGACTGATAACCAAGAGGCGATTGAGACCGGCACCGAACCGCTTGTGGAGGAACCGCTGCTGGAATCGAAAGAGGCCGCGCCGCAAAAACCCAAAGGCGGAGGCGGCGCCATGTTCCTGGCCCTGCTGGCCATCGCTGGAACGGCGGCGGGTCTGTGGTTCGGCTATCAATATAGTCAGAAACTGATCGCCAGCCAGGGAGATCTGGATAACCGGCTGCGGGGCGTGGAGAGCAGTCTGGGCGGAGAGGGGGATCGGCTGGCGGCCCTGGAACAGGGCCTGGCGGCGATACCAGCGTCTCCGCCCACGGTGGATACAGGCCCGCTGGAGCAGCAGATCGCCGAACTGCGGGCGGAACTCCAGCGGCTCAAGGCCCAAAAGCCCGAACAGGTGCGGATGGAGCTGGACCAGAGCCGCTTCATCGGCGCCGAGGTGGAGTATCTGCTGCGCATGGCCAACCGCCGCCTGCGGCTGGAGGGCGATGCGGCGGCGGCCCTCTCCGTCCTGGAGTCGGCGGATGCTCGGTTGCGCGACACGGGCGACCCCGTGTGGGACGGCGTGCGGGAGGCGCTGGCTGCTGAACTGATAGCCCTGCGCGGGGTGAAGACGGTGGATCTGGCCGGTCTTTCCCATCGAATCGCCGGGATGTCGCAGCAGGTGGAGGGCATTGAGCCGATGGAAGACACAGAGCCCGGGGCGGCTGGGGAGGAAGAGGTGTCATCCACGACGGAGCAGGCGCCGTCTGAAAAGGAGCGTTCCTGGGACACCCTGAGGGCGGATTTATGGCAAGGGGCCAAATCGCTCCTGGAAATCCGCCGCCACGACCGTGCGGAGCCCATGTTGTTGCCGCCCGAACAGCTCTATTTCCTGAAACAGAATCTGCGGCTGCAGCTTGAGGCCGCGCGTCTTGCCCTGCTGCATCGGGACGCAAAGGCGTACCTCGACGGATTGGAAAATGCCGAACAGTGGTTACGGGAGTTTTTCGATCCCGGCCAGAAGGGGGTTGAGGGGCTGCTGAATGAGATCAGCGCATTGAAGCAGGTGGACATCCGGCCGCAACTGCCGGACATCTCGGGGTCATTACGGGCCTTGCATGCACAGCTCCAGGGGGCTGAGGAGAAAGCGGAGTGATCAAGACGCTGATCATCGGTCTGTTGCTGGTGGCGGGCAGTGTGTATCTGTATCCCGTGCTGCAGGAGGAAAGCAGTTATGTGCTCTTCCGCTGGGGCGTCTGGTCCGTAAAGGGGAGCCTGTTGCTGTTCACGCTCGTGGAACTGGCGCTCTTTGCCCTGCTCTACCTGCTGATCCGAATGCTGTTCCGTTTGTTGGGCATCCCGGAACGGTTGCATGAATGGAAGCGCAAACGTGGCGCGCGCCGTGCGCGCCGCACGCTTACCCTGGGGCTGGTGGGACTGTCCGAAGGCAAGTGGAAAGAGGCGGAAAAGAACCTGACCCAGTACGTCAAACAGTCAGAGACGCCGCTGCTCAACTACCTGGCGGCGGCCAAGGCGGCCCAGCAGCAGGGGGCGCACGAACGCCGTGACGGCTATCTCAAGCAGGCCCACCTCAGCATGCCCTCCGCGGATGTGGCGGTGGGGCTGACCCAGGCGGAGCTGCAACTGGCCCATGAACAGTACGAACAGGCGCTGGCCACCCTGCGCCATTTGCAGGGCATCGCTCCCCATCACGCCTATGTGCTGAAGCTGCTCAAGGACCTCTATCTGCGGTTGCAGGACTGGACCCAGTTGCAGGGCTTGTTGCCCGAGTTGGGCAAGCGAAAAGTGATCAGCAAGGAAGAGCTCAAGGAGTTGGAACTGCTGGTCTATCGCAAACTGCTGGCCAAAGCCGCCGCCGTGGCCGATCCCGAACGGCTTACCATGGTGTGGAACGGCATCCCCAAGGCCATGCGCGCCGAGCGGGTGTTGATGACCGACTATTGCGGACATCTGATGAATAAGGGGAAGGGGGGACTCGCGGAACCCTTGCTGCGCGACATGCTGCGGCATCAGTGGGACGACGGGCTGGTGGAGCTTTACGGACAGTTGCCGCTGGAGAAGCCCGCTGCCGCCTTGACCGTTGCCGAATCCTGGCTGGAAAAACAGCCGCAGAATCCCGTCCTGTTGCTAGTGCTGGGACGCCTGAGCCTGCAAAACGCCCTCTGGGGCAAGGCGCGGAGTTATCTGGAGGCGAGTATCGGCATCAGGCCCACCACCGAGGCCTATTGTGAGTTGGGACGGCTGTTGGAGCGCCTGGGCGAGAGCGAAGAGGCGATGCGCATCTACCGCAGCGGTCTGGCGGTGGCGGTGGGCGGAGCGCCCGATGAAGTGCTGGAGCCCATCGACATGCCGGCCACGCGCGGGAGCGGCGCAACCGTCCCGGCGCCCCGTCATCCTCTGCCCGCGGACGCCGATCCGGAAACCTACTGACCCGTCACGCCCCATGTCCCTGTTGATCATCGGTTGCGGCTATGTGGGGCGCCGAGTCGCGGCCGAATACCTGCGGCGTGGGATTCCTGTGCAAGGGGTGGTGCGCAGCCCTGAAAGCGCCGCTTTGCTCCAGGCCATGGGGATTACTGCGCACATTGCCGATCTTGATGGCCCTGACCTGAAGGGTCTTTCTTTTGAAGGATCGGAACTCTTCTATTTCGCGCCCCCGCCATCACAAGGGGAAACAGACACCCGGGTGCGCAACCTCACGGCGGCCTTTGAACGCCTGGGCCACCCGTCACGCATCGTCTACCTGAGCACCACGGGCGTCTATGGCGACTGTAACGGCGAGTGGGCGGACGAAACCCGCCCCCCCGCCCCCACGGTTCCCCGCGCCCTGCGGCGCTGGGACGCGGAGCAGACCTTCACCCAATGGCGGCAAGAGAGCGGAAAAGAGTTGGTTATCCTGCGCGTGGCCGGAATCTACGGCCCCGGTAAACTGCCGCTGGAACGGCTGCGCAAGGGTCTGCCCCTGGTGCGCGAATCGGAAGCGCCCTACAGCAACCGCATCCATGCCGAAGATCTGATGCAGGTCTGCATGGCGGCTATGGAGCGGGGCCGGGACGGCGAACGCTACAACGTCAGCGACGGCCACCCCAGCACCATGACCGACTACTTTATCCGCCTTGCCGATACGGCTGGCCTGCCGTGTCCACCGCTTATCTCACTGGCGGAAGGCGAACAACAGCTTTCAGCGGGCATGATGTCTTACATGCGTGAATCCCGCCGACTGGATAACCGCAAGATGCTGCAAGAGTTGGGAGTGGAGTTAAGGTATCCTGATCTGGAAACGGGGCTGGTAGCTTGCTTTGATTCCTCAAATGCCATAAAAATGTAGCAACCTCTTTATAAACGGCGACAGGAAGCGACAACCCGTGAAATCGATGGAAGTGGTTAAACTCCACAAACACATCCAGTCATCAAGCGACCTGGCAGATATCGGCGTCAGAACACAGTATTCGTCCGGACGATATATGCACAATATGCATGCTGTCCGCATAATCACATATTGGAGGAATAAGAATGGAAATACCATGGAATTTGGTTGTGGCTTATACAGTATTTAGTTTCTTTTCCTTTTATCAAAAGTTACACATAAAGAATTTTCAGGGTTCGAGCCAAGGGTTTTTACTTGCGCTTAACATATTTGCCTTGGTTGCAATGCTTTATGGCTTTTGTTTTTTGGTTTATTGGGGTTGGCAAATTAGCTGGCTTCAAGCATTAGCGGTTTTTCTTATTGCATTTGCTATAAAAATAATGTGGTTTGGTTTTGAGGCAAAACTCGGGCTAGCAAAATCCTATTTTGTTCTAAGTGTTTTTGGTTTCATCGCAATCCCAATAGCTGGTGTATTTATGTGGGCATTTCTACCATGAGCGCCTTGATCAAGCGCATCAAGGTTGCTTTCCATTATTCGTTGGGACGCCCCTACAGCTGGGTTATATTTTGCAGGAGAAATTCATGAATGACCAAGATGATCTTCGAAGGCAATATGAGGATATGTCTTATGATGATTTGGTTCGAGTCCGTGATAATGCCGTTCTTCCTGACGAGGCACGTCGGCTTCTAGAGAAAGTTTTGAGGACTAAGGAGGCAGATGGATTCTTGGGAAAAAGTCTTGAAGATAGGGCGAAAGAGCTTTTTGAAGCTAGCCCCCTCGTTCAAGAACTACGTGAATTTGCAAAAGAAGAAGAGCGGAGGATTGAAGAGGAAAAAAGAGAAAACTGGTTCTATACTCTAGATGGTCAGTCACAAGAGGGGCCTGTGTCTCTAAATGGAATTCGGAGTCTTATCCAGTCAGGAACGATTAATAAAAACACGCTTGTATGGTATCCGTTTCTTGATGAGTGGTCGATGGCTCAGTCTGTAGAATCGCTATATCCCAAACAAAAAGCTCCACCATCTCTTAATAAAACTCCTCCTTCAATTCCTGGGAAAATTATTGGCGCTGGCACAGGCTGGTTTGTGGCGCCTGAAATTATCGTAACAAACTACCACGTAATAGAAGGCGGTCAGAATTTTTCTATCGCGCTTCGCAATGGAAAAGAAATACCTGTGCGGCCAATTTCCATTGACCGTGTTAACGACATATCAATACTTCGCGCAATTGAGGGTGTAGAGTCATCGAGATGTTTGCCATTGTCTTTGAATACGGAAAAACAAGGGTCTCGGGTGTTTACATTGGGTTTTCCGCATGCAGATGTTCTTGGGCAGAAATCTAAACTAACAGATGGTCTTGTAAGCTCAATAACTGGGCTGGAGGATGACCACAGGTTTTATCAGATTAGTGTTCCGCTACAAGCTGGTAATAGTGGGGGGCCATTGATTAATTTAAGGGGTGGTGTCGTTGGTATTGTTACTGCGAAGCTTAGTGCGGTAACAATATATAATGCAACAGGCGACTTGCCGGAAAATGTCAACTATGCTGTGAAAACGGCATACTTAAAGATTTTGCTGGATTCTGAAGGTATTCAGTACAAAGAAGAAAATCAGACAGAAAACAGTTCGATTGAAGCGCTATCAGAATCATATGCAGAGTCTGTAGCAATGGTTTTGGTAAGAAACTGAAAATAAACAATCTGGCACAGGCCACGATTAAAGGGGGTAGTTGCGCGATGAAAAAACCGTGTCAGAGAGGAATGGCACTGACTTAAGCTACTTAGGATGCCCACACATACTCACTTCCATTCTCGCTTCATAGCGCGGTTTTGTCAGTAAAGGATATGCCTTCGGCCTTCGTTTTACCGCTCGCGGCTCTATTCGTCCAGCACGATTGCCTACCCGCTGCTGCGCCATCATTTGAAATAGGTACTCCAGATTCTCCTCTATCCGGCCTTGCGAATACTGCATGTAAATAAGCCAAGATTGGAGGCAATGCTTGAAGCTGATACTCCTCGGCATTATGTCAGTCAGCAGCGCAGATTGCGCCATCATTACGCGAATAATATTGTAGGCCAGAAAATAGACCCAGATCTCCTTCACGGCCATTTCCGGCGTCTTGCAACTCAGAATATCCATGCCCAGCGTATCCTTGATGTGGCGGATATCCAGTTCGACGTTCCAACGGCTTTTGTACAACGAATCCAGCGATTCCTTCGGGTGCCTATTGGGGCAGGCCATGGTGGTCACCATGATCTTGCCTCCTGCCTTAAACTCCCGTAAGCAAAGCTGCTCAGGCGCCGCTTGGTACTGTGCTTTGCTCATCCAGTCCGGACATACTTTTGGCTTATCGATAACAATGAGGTGACCTCGTGGACCCAGTTTTTTACCACGCCGGAAATCTGAGGTTCGTTTTCTGGCGCCGTGTTGTTCCATCAGGATATCAACACTCCTGGCCTGCATCGCTGCAATAAAGAAATAGGTCGCATAGAAGGCATCGCCCAGTACCACGTCACCCGCCTGGAAGGTGTTTTGGATAGTGCGCAGGAGGGTCTGCTCATCACCCCCTTTGCCATTAAAGCGCCCGATAGCCGCGTTGATCAAAGCGCCACTGCTCAGGCAGGTGACGCCAACAAGTCGGCAGATAGGAAAGCCCAAACCAGCCTTCTGTCCGCGCTGTTGGGGAAACGCCGCTTGATTGGCGGCTGTGTCCGGCATCGTGACCGTTGTGCCATCAACCATCCGTACCCGCCGCCCCTGCCAGCGCCATTCCTTTGGGCTTTGGGTGTCGATTTGGTCGCCTATATAACGGGCAAGCTGAGTAATCAGTTCCAAAGGCAGGCGCTGTCGGGCACGGCAGTAACCACTGGTGTTCGTACTGTTCATGCTAAGTCCGCCAAGAGCCCGTTGGAGCGCCGCCTGATTAACGGCATTCTGACAGGAACGATCTGCACTCATGGCTTGCGCTAGAAACATTGATAGGGTCTCTGTTGGCGGATAGAGGCGTTCGCGGTGGTCTGGCAGCAAAGACTCCAATTTATCCAGAAATCCGTTACTGGTCAGCAGGTTAAAGAAGCTGTAACTGTTGCTGTTCGTGCGATACGTCTGAATGCGTTGGTGTTGATGTTTCTTGGCGCTCTGGGTAATCTGCATGGGGGCCGGTTCCTGTTGGTAGGGTGTGGGTTTGGCGATTTGCAGCCTTCCACGTTACCGGCCCTTCTATTTGTAAATCAAGTAGTTGGGCTTAAGTCAGCGCCATTCGGCTCAGACCCCTTGAATTGGTCAGGCATGTCTTTCCACCAAATTCACTATATTAGATATAACGCTAGCATCAACAAAGTGTCCGATTTTACTGGATACCGAACCCCTTAAAAGCATGCCCACCAACAATGGCAAAAGCACTTCTTTGCCTTCATGTATAATCTGCCTCATATAGAAAACTGGACTACCACTCAGACCATCGCAGTCATTTAGTACTATTGAGGTTGATAATTCTATTTCATGACAATGCCGTGAAACACTTTCCCTTTTGTAGACAGCTCTTATGACACTTCTTGTGCTATTAATTTTACAAG
>JBNKPL010000004.1:0-49160 GCA_050295355.1 Sedimenticolaceae bacterium | reverse complement strand
CGGAACTGCATGAGCACTATCGCAAGTTACTGCTCCTGAAAAAGGACAAGCGGGCGCTGCTGGAACATGCGAACCAATACCTGCCTATCCTGCTGGAGTCGGTGGAGAATCCCCACAAGGCGGTGGACGTGGTGGCCGAGTGCTACAAGATGGATCCGAAGTTCAGTGTCTCTTACCCGGCGTATGTGACTACCCTGGCGGAACATGCCAACCGCAGGGGGATGCACAAGCTGGCGTTGCTGTTGACCAGCGGTTTCGCCAAGCGTTTTCCCAACCACCCGGACATCCCCGCCAATTACTTGCTGGCCGCTAAAATCCTGACCGACCGGCTGGGCGAGGATGAGAAGGCGCTGGCGATCCTGCGTTCTTTGAAGAAGAAGTATCCGGAACACCCGTTACAGCCGGAGATCCAGCACTATACCCAGACCCTGGAAAACATCCGATCCGCTTAGTGGCCCGGTTATAGCTCCATCAGTAGTTGCTTGGCCGCCCCCGCTTCCGGACTGCCGGGAAAACGGTCGATGGTCTGCTTGAGATAGTGTTTTGCGGACGCGGGGTCGCCATGGACGCCGCACGCCCTGCCCGTGGCCAGTATCGCTTCGGCGGCATCGGGATTGGGGGTCTTTGATTTCAGCAGGGCATTGGCCAGCAGTTTGGCCTCTTTAAGGTGCCCCCAGTTGGCCAGTCTTACCGCCAGTTCCTTGCGTTCATGGGTCGCAAGTTTCAGCTTGCCATGTGAGGTCTGTATGTAATCCCGGAAGGTGCTTCTCACCAGATTGCCGGCGTCGTTGCCGGGCAGGGTCAGGATACGGCGCGCCGCGTCGTGGAAGTCGGGGTGATCTGGTTGCAGCTTGCAGGTGTTGTAGTAACGTTTTAACAGCTCCTGGTCGTGGCCGTGTTGGGGCAGCAGTTGTTTGAGCTTTAGCCGCGCGGCATCCACCCGCAGTTCGCGCAGGTCCTCCATTGCCTCCGCGTACAGATCTCTCGCCTCGTCACGTTTGGTCTCCTCGTCCAGGAACTCCTTTTTATCCAGACGCAACAGTTTAAAAAACAGGCCGAGTATGCAGCCGCCCACGATTCCGCCCGCATGGGCCTCGTAGGCCACACGGCTGTAGTCGTCGAAAATGAACTGCCACAACTCCCAGCCCAGCCAGAAGGGGAGCAGGATAATGGCCGGTTTCTTGGTGTAGTTGAAAAAGAAGAACACCCAGTAGAAGAAACGCACCTTCCGTTTGCCGAACAGGACGGTATACAGCCCCATCAGCCCGGCAATGGCTCCCGATGCGCCGAGCATGCCGCCGTACTCTCCCCAGTGCACCCACTGGGTGGCCGCCATGGCGCAAAGACCGGCCGCCAGGTAGGCGAGCAGGAACAGCTCCGCCCCCAGCGCGCCTTCCACCAGGATGCCCAGAAACAGCAGGAACAGCATATTGCCGAACAGGTGGCCGAAGTCGCCGTGCAGGAACATATGGGAGATGGAGTTTACGGGCTCGATCTCGCCGTAATGCAGGAGGTACTGGTCGGTGAAGCTGCTGTCCCGGATCGACTCGTAACGCTCCCGGAGCCGTTTCCAGCGCGGATAGATCGACTCATCGGGCCGGACGATCTCATCCGCCTTCAGCGCCCGCATGAAATCGCCGTCATACTCCATGGACATCAGGTGGTAGAAGCGGGTGGTCTCGCTGTCTGGCGCTTCGCCGGGCAGGGTCCGCAGGTACCCGGCACCCGAATACCTGCGGTACTCCTGGTAGCGTGGGAACTCGATCTCGGGCAGGTCCGACTGCAGGTAATAGCTGGAGGCCTTCTTGAACACCTCCTGGTCATCGCCCTGCAGCAGGAAAAAAATCAGGCTGTTGGTGAGGATCAGCAGAAAAGTGACCAGCGGAAAGTTCTTCGCGCTGATCTTTTTATGGATGGGGATGATTAGCATGGTTATTAGCCCTGTTCTTATTCCTTGTGCAGGCCGTGCAGCGTCAGAGCCCTGTACCCCTGGGTCCGGCAGGCCGCCTGTGGCGGTGATCAGTGACGGTTCGCCCGGATAAGATTAGTTTAGTTATCTGGCTTTGATTGTCCAATTTCAAACGGCATGGGAACCGCCCGCGTTGCCCGCTTTTCGGCAAATCGTCCTCGAAACCATGGGCTTGCAATCCCGTATGGAAAATGGAGTCCAATGGTGGTTAGATACCGCTAGTTTCTTCATTTGGCCGTAGGTCCATGCCGGAAAAAAAGTGTAGGAGTGCGTCCCGTATAAACAGCTTCGGGTTTGAACCCGGTGCCGTCATTGCCGGCAAGTACAAGATCCTGGAACGCCTTGGCGCCGGTTGGGAAGGGGAGGTCTATCTCATCAAGGAGACGGCCACGGGCATTGAGCGAACCGCCAAGTTTTTCTATCCGCAACGGAACCAGCGGGACAGCGCATTGAAATTCTACGCCCGCAAACTGCACAAGCTGCGCCGTTGTCAGATCGTCATTCAATACCACACCCAGGAGCGGACCAGTTTCAACGGCATCCCGGTCTCTTTTTTGGTGTCGGAGTACGTGCATGGCGAACTGCTGTCGGAGTTTATTGCCCGCCAGCCGGGTAAGCGGTTGACGCCCTTTCAGGCGGTTCATCTCCTGCACGCCCTGGCGAAGGGTATCGGCTGCATCCACCAGAAGAGTGAATACCACGGGGATCTGCATCCGGAAAACATTATCGTGGAGCGCTACGGTCTGACGTTTGAGCTCAAGCTGTTGGATATGTTTCACTGGGGCCAGCCCAGCGCCTCCAATATCCGTAATGATGTGATTGATCTGGTAAGGATCTTCTATGACGCGCTGGGGGGGCAGAAGCAGTACGCCAGGCAGAGGGAAGAGATCAAGTACATCTGCTGCGGCCTGAAGCGCTCCATGATCACCCAGAAGTTTCGCACCGCTGAACAGTTGCGGGTTCACCTTGAGTTGATGAGCTGGAGCTGATGCCAGTGTCCGAGGAGGGGTAAGTCGATTTCCCCGCGCACCCTCGAAACAAAAAAGCCACCCCAAGTGGGATGGCTTATTTGTTTATGGCGCGCCCGACAGGATTCGAACCTGTGACCCCCGCCTTCGGAGGGCGATACTCTATCCAGCTGAGCTACGGGCGCGAAGGGCGCATATAGTAACCCGCCCTTGGAATGGCGTCCATTCTGCGGTGTCGATCTTTTTGGGTTCTGCCGGTATACTTCGCCCCTTCAAACGTATTGATATAGCACGGTTTGTGGAGGTAATGACGGTGGGTCAACAACAGATTTCCAAGGTTTTTGGTTGCGCGGCTGCGGTAGCGGCCATGATGTTCGTTGCCGGTTCGGTGGCGGCTGAAGATCGCGCGGATGTGCTGGAGCGTATCCGTCCCGTCGGTCAGGTTACCGTCCCGGCTCAGGTGAAACCGGCTGCCCCGGCTCCGGCTGAAGCGCCTGCCGCTGCGGAAGCCGCTCCTGCCGAGGCCGCGCCCGCCGAAGCTCCGGCTGCTGCGCCTGCTCCCGCTCCGGCCCCCGCGGCCGTGGATAGCAATGATCCCGCCGCCCTGGCCCAGGCCAAGGGTTGCATGGCGTGTCATCAGATCGCCGTTAAGGTGGTTGGCCCTGCCTATAAGGACGTAGCTGCAAAGTACAAGGGCGATGCGGGCGCCGCGGAGATGCTGGCGGCGAAGGTGAAGGCCGGCGGTTCCGGCACCTGGGGTCAGATCCCCATGCCGCCGCAGGGGGCTGCCGCGACCGATGATGAGATCAAGACGCTGGTTAAATGGGTGCTGTCCCAGTAAGCGTCTTCCTCAGTTGAAGTCCGAAAGGGCGGTGTTCCTTGGGAACACCGCCCTTTTTCGTTTACCACGGAGGGCGCTGAGGACACGGAGGGTTTTAGCCAAGCATCTCTGCGACCTCTGTGGCTAACAAGATGGAGGTGGTGGGGTAGGACCCCACCCTACATGGCATTTTTTATCCGCCGTGGCGGATTAGTTACCCAGTAGTGAGCGCATGCTGGCCAGATGGGAGCTGCCCCGCTCCCGGCTCTCCTCTTCGGACAGGCTGTTGGGGCCGCCCTCCCATTTCAGGTCTTCTTCCGGTAGCTCGTTCAAAAAGCGGCTCGGTTCGCATGAGACCATCTCACCGAACCGTTTGCGCTTGATGGCGCAGGTCATGGTGAGACTGCGCTGGGCGCGGGTGATGCCCACATAGGCGAGTCGGCGCTCCTCTTCGATGTTGTCCTCCTCGATGCTGGAGCGGTGGGGCAGCAGTTCCTCTTCCATGCCCACCAGGAATACATGGGGGAACTCCAGTCCCTTGGCGGCGTGCAGGGTCATGAGGTGGACCTTTTCGCCCCCTTCCTCTTCGTCCTGCCGCTCCAGGATGTCCTGCAGGGAGAGGTGGGCGATCATCTGGGTCAGGCTCTCGCCCGCCATGTCCCCCTGGTGCAGCCGTTCGATCCACTGCACCAGGCTGAGCACGTTCTCCCAGCGGTATTCGGCGATGGTCTGGCTGGAGGCCTTTTCGTACAGCCAATCCTCATATCCGATATCGGTGAGCAACTGGCGCACGGTCTCCACGGGGTGGTCGTTCTCCGCGCGGCGGCAGAAGCCCCAGATCCAGGCGGCGAACTCCCGCAGCCGCTCCAGCGGCCGGCCGTTGAGGCTCTGTTCCAGTCCCAGTTCGTCACAGGCGGTGAGCAGGCCCACATGCCGCTCGGTGGCGTAGGTGCCGAGCTTCTCCAGGGTGGTGGCGCCGATCTCCCGGCGCGGGGTGTTGATGATGCGCAGGAAGGCGGTGTCGTCGTCGGGGTTGGCCATCAGCCGCAGGTAGGCCATGACATCCTTGATCTCGGTGCGGGCGAAGAAGGAGGTGCCGCCGCTGAGGAAGTAGGGGATGTCGTGCTGGCGCAGGGCGGTCTCGAACTGCCGCGCCTGGTGGTTGCCGCGGTAGAGGATGGCGAAGTCGCCGTGGCTGCTGCCGTTTTTGATGCGCTGGTGGAGGATCTCCGATACCACCCGCTCCGCCTCCTGCTCTTCGTTGCGGCAGCTGATCATGCGCAAGGGGTCGCCGGGTCCCAGTTCACTCCACAGCCGCTTTTCAAAGACGTGGGGGTTGTTGGCGATGAGCTGGTTGGCCGCCTTCAGGATGCGGCCGCTGGAGCGGTAGTTCTGTTCCAGCTTGATCAGCTTGAGGCGGGGAAAATCGTCTTGCAGCCGGGCCAGGTTTTCCGGCCGGGCGCCGCGCCAGGCGTAGATGGACTGGTCGTCGTCGCCCACCACCGTCAGGGCCTGGCGCACCCCCACCAGCTGTTTCACCAGTTCGTACTGGCAGTTGTTGGTGTCCTGGTACTCGTCCACCAGCAGGTAGCGGATGCGGTTCTGCCACCGTTCCAGCACCTCGGGCTGTTCGCGGAACAGCAGGACCGGCAGCAGGATCAGGTCGTCGAAGTCCACTGCGTTGTAGGCCTTGAGGCTGCGCTGGTAGGCGCTGTAGAGCAGGGCGGCGCGGGCGGCCAGATCGTCCTCCGCCACCGCCATGGCCTGCTCGGGGGTGAGCATGGCGTTCTTCCAGTCCGAAATCTGCCAGCGGGCGGCGTTCACGGCCGCATCGTCCCCGTGGTCGCGGCGCAGCAACTCCTTCATCAGGTTGTCGGTGTCCTGATCGTCCAGGATGGAGAAGCCGGGTTTGAAGCCGAGGGCCTTCTGCTCCTTGCGCAGGATGTTCAGCCCCAGGCTGTGGAAGGTGGAGATGTTCAGGCCACGGGTGTTCTGCTCTTTTAGCAGTCCGCCCACGCGCTCCCGCATCTCCCGCGCCGCCTTGTTGGTGAAGGTGACGGCGGTGATGTGCTGCGGCTCCACCCCGGCCTTGCCGATCAGGTGGGCGATCTTTCGGGTGATGACCCGTGTCTTGCCCGACCCGGCGCCGGCCAGCACCAGCAGGGGGCCGTCCAGATAGTGGACCGCTTCGAGTTGTCGGGGATTGAGTCCGGACATGTATGCAACGAGTGAGGTTATTCCCGGCTACCGGGAAGCAAAGGTCGTGTATTATGCTAGAGACTTGTCTTATTTGCAGCCATTACCAGCGATGAATAGCAACCAGATCAATACCAATACGGTGGACAGGAGAATCACGGAAATCCAGAGCACCCGGGATGCCTGGAGAATATTCCAGATCATGTCCGAGTTCGTGGAGGGGTTCGAGCGTCTGGCGCCCATCTGGCCGGCGGTCAGTATCTTCGGCTCCGCGCGCACCGCGCGGAATCATCCC
Source organism: Sedimenticolaceae bacterium (assembly GCA_050295355.1). GTDB lineage: Bacteria > Pseudomonadota > Gammaproteobacteria > Chromatiales > Chromatiaceae > CBFDBF01. The sequence goes on along the minus strand of JBNKPL010000004.1, from coordinate 42,912 downwards.
AATTATCAGAAGGCCGAGGAGATCTCGCGGCTGCTCTCCGACAGCGGCTTCGCCATTATTAGCGGCGGCGGTCCCGGGATTATGGAGGCGGTGAACAAGGGCGGTTACCTCGGCAAGTCCCAAAGCATCGGGCTCAATATCCAGCTGCCCAGGGAGCAGACCTCCAACGATTACCAGGATGTGGAGCTGAATTTCCGCCACTTCTTTTCGCGCAAGGTGATGTTCGTGAAGTACGCCTCCGCCTATGTGGTGTTGCCCGGCGGCTTCGGCACCCTGGATGAGTTCGCCGAGATCCTGACCCTGATCCAGACCGGCAAAACCCGGCGCATTCCCATCGTGCTGGTGAACGGCAAATTCTGGAAGGGACTGCTGGACTGGTTCCGCGATACCGTATGCGAGGAGGGGGCGATCAGCCCGGAAGACCTGAATCTGGTTCAGGTCTGCGATGAACCGCAGGAGGTGGTGGACGCCATCTTCGCCCACTACGAAACCCGCGGCTTCCAGCCGTCCGAGGAAGAGAAGGAAATTATGGCCGAACTGTAATATTATTCGGCCTATGAGTGGCTTCGCCACCTCCGGCGGAGAAAGTGTTAAGGAACTGAATATGAAAAGATTTCTGTTTGCCCTGGGGCTCGCTGTTTTGGCGCCTCTGGCCATTGCCGAAGATTCATCACCCATCGACGCCCCGGCGCCGCCACCACAGGTGGAGAGCGGCGAGGTGCTGGAGCCGGGGGTGGAGATTATCGAATCGGAAGAGGGAACCATTCACAAGTACAGCCACAACGGGCGGGTCTATATGGTAAAGGTGGTTCCGGCCTCCGGCCCTCCCTACTATTTTCTCGACACCGATGGCGACGGCGAGCTGGACGCGCGGGCGGACAATGTTACCGAGACCTCGGTGCAGCAGTGGAAGCTGTTTAGCTGGTAAAGTCTTTAGGCAGCCGCAAAGAAAAAAAGGCGCAACCGAAAGGTTGCGCCTTTTTTGTTTTCGGCCGTTTCTAACCGAGCACTATTGGTTTCTGATAGGATGATGCACCAGTTGCTCCCTTGCTTGGCCTTTTTATGATCCAACTGGTCCGTTTCGTCGATGCGCTGAATGATCGCGTGGGCAGGTTCATCTCCTGGCTCACCCTGTTCATGGTGTTGATCACCTTCGCCGTGGTGGTGTTGCGTTATGTATTCGACCTCGGCTGGATCGCCATGCAGGAGCTGGTCACCTATCTGCATGCGGCGGTGTTTCTGGCCGGCGCCGCCTTCACCCTGCGGCATGAGGGCCATGTGCGGGTGGATATCTTTTTCCGGGACCTCTCGCCCCGCGGCCAGGCCTGGGTGGACCTGTTCGGCACCCTGTTCCTGCTCTTCCCCGTCTGCGGCTTTATCGCCTGGGTCAGCTGGGACTACATCGCCCAATCCTGGGCGTTGCTGGAGGTCTCTCGGGAGACGGGTGGTCTGCCCGGGGTCTATTTATTGAAATCCCTTATCCTTCTCATGGCCGGACTGCTGTTGCTACAGGGGCTTGCCATTGCCTCCCGCTGCATCCTCTTTATAAGGGGGGAGATCCCCATCCTGCGCGAAGATCAAGAGATGCCGGGGGAAGAGATCTGATGGCCGAATATATCCCCCTGCTGATGTTTTTTGTGGTCTGCCTGGTGCTGTTGCTGGGTTATCCCGTGGCCTTCTCCCTCGCCGGCACCGCCCTGGCCTTCGCCTGGGTGGGCGGTATGACCGGCCATTTCGACATGGCCTTTCTGGAGGCGCTGCCCAACCGGCTCTACGGCATCATGACCAACGAGACCCTGATCGCGGTGCCGCTGTTCGTGTTCATGGGGGTGATGCTGGAACGGTCGCGGGTGGCGGAAAATTTGCTCGACACCATGGCGCTGCTGTTCGGCCCCCTGCGCGGCGGGCTGGGCATCTCGGTCACCATCGTGGGCATGCTGCTGGCCGCCAGCACGGGTATCGTGGGCGCCACCGTGGTCACCATGGGGCTGCTCTCCCTGCCCACCATGTTGCGCCGCAACTACGATCCCGGCCTCGCCTCCGGCACCATCTGCGCGGCGGGCACCCTGGGCCAGATCATCCCGCCCTCCATCGTCCTGGTGCTGCTGGGCGACCAGCTCTCCGCCGCCTATCAGCAGGCGCAACTGGATATGGGGGTGTGGTCGCCGGAGACGGTCTCCGTGGGCGACCTGTTCGTGGGGGCCATCATCCCCGGGTTGATTCTGGTGGTCCTCTATCTGCTCTATCAGGTGGCCACCGCCATCTTGCGCCCCGCCGCGGCGCCCGCGATCCCGGAGCAGGAGCGGGAGCAGGATCCGGGCGCGCTCTGGGGGCGGGTGGTGCGTGTGCTGCTGCCGCCCCTGCTGCTGATCGTGGCGGTGCTGGGCTCCATCCTCGGCGGGCTGGCCACACCCACCGAGGCCGCGTCGGTAGGTGCGGTGGGCGCGATCCTGCTGGCGCTGATGCAGCGCCAGCTCAACCTCGCCACCCTGCGCACGGTGCTGCGGCAGACCACCATCGTCACCAGCATGGTGTTCGTGATCCTCATCGGCGCCTCGGTGTTCTCCCTGGTGTTCCGCGGATTTGAGGGCGACGATCTGGTGGCATCCCTGCTCACCGACCTGCCGGGCGGGGTGTTCGGTTCCGTGCTGGCGGTGATGCTGGTGATGTTCCTGCTGGGTTTTATCCTCGACTTCATCGAGATCACCTTCGTGGTGGTGCCCATCGTCGGCCCCATCCTGCTGGCCATGGGTCTCGACCCCGTGTGGCTCGGCATCATGATCGCCATCAATCTGCAGACCTCATTCCTGACGCCGCCCTTCGGTTTTGCCCTGTTCTATCTGCGCGGCGTCGCGCCCCCCGAGGTCACCACCGGCCAGATCTATCGCGGAGTTGCTCCCTATATTGTTATCCAGTTATTGACCCTGGGGTTGTTGGCCTGGCAGCCGGATTTGGCTACCTGGCTGCCGGGTGTGGTTTACGGAGAGTAGCTTCGTGCTCCGCTGAAGAGGTAGCCACGGAGGCTCAGAGGGCACAGAGAATTCAATTTGCGGTTACTGTTTGTGCCGGGTAGATACGGCAGTAAATGCGGATACAAGATTCCGTTGAATCTCCCGCATGCATTTACTCTGTGTCTCCGTGGCTTTATTAGGAAAGCGCCGCCAGCAGCTTGCGTAATGCCTGCCCCCGATGACTGAGGCGATTCTTCACCTCCGGGGCCAGTTCAGCGGAAGAGCAGCCTTCCTCTGGCGCCAGGAACACGGGGTCATAACCGAAGCCGTTCTCTCCCTGAAGCGCCGTGAGGATACGCCCCTCCCAGGTCCCCTGGCAGATGATGGGGGTGGGGTCTTCGGCGTGACGCATGTAGACCATCAGGCACTGGAAGCGCGCCGTGCGTTTCGTTTCCGGGATATCTTTTAACGCCTCCAGCAGCTTTTCGTTATTGGCCTGGTCGCCGCCGTTGCCTGCGTAGCGGGCGGAGTAGATGCCGGGTGCGCCCTTGAGGGCGTCCACTTCGAGCCCTGAATCGTCGGCGATGGCGGGCAGGCCGCTGAGTTTCGCCGCATGGCGCGCCTTGAGGATGGCGTTCTCCACGAAGGTGAGGCCGGTTTCCTCCGCCTCGGGGATGTCGAATTCTTTTTGCGGAACCACTTCAATCTGCTGTTCCGCCAGCAGCTGGTTGATCTCGCGGACCTTGCCGGCGTTGTTGCTCGCCAGCACGATGCGCTCGCCACGGTGACTTTGGGCCATTTCCGCTGTTCCTGAATGGTGGGTGAGGCGGGGATTCTACATTCTTTCCCGATCGGGGCTCAAACCAATCCATTCCCATACCTCTAATAATTGGGAAACACTCCACCGGCTGTGTACAATCGGGGGCCATTTTTCGTAGGTTTTTTGCGGACCGGCAGATGCTTGAGGTTTCCAATCTAGAGTGCCAGCGTGGCGACCGCCGGTTGTTTACCGGCCTCAGCTTCTCCCTGGATAAGGGGGAGCTGCTGCATCTGCATGGGCACAACGGCAGCGGCAAGACCACCCTGCTGCGCACCGTCTGCGGCCTGATTCAGCCCACCGAGGGCGAGGTGCGCTGGGACGGCAAGGATATCCGCAAACTGCGTGAGGAGTTTACCCGCGATGTGGTCTATATCGGCCACAAGAACGGCATCAAGGACGACCTGACCGGGCTGGAGAACCTGCGCATCGCCAGCGCCCTGGACGGGGTGCCCATCAGCGAGCAGCAGGCGTGGGATGCCCTGGAGCGGATCGGATTGCGCGGCCATGAGGATCTGCCCACCAAAGTGCTGTCCCAGGGACAGAAGCGGCGGGTAGCTATGGCGCGGCTGCTGGTCAACCGCTGCCGCATCTGGGTGCTGGATGAACCCTTTACCGCCCTCGATAAGGCGGCGGTGGAGTTGCTGCAGTCGGTGATCCGCGAACATGTGGACGGCGGCGGCATGGTGATCCTTACCACCCACCAGGAGGTGAGCCTGACCGAGGGGCAGGTGAAACAGCTGCGGTTGGGGTGGAAGAAGGAGGGGGCGGTCTGATGTTTGGCACCTTCCTCCTTATCCTGAAGCGGGACCTGGTGTTGGCCATGCGGCGGCGCACCGATATCCTGACCACGCTCTTTTTCTTTGTTATCGTGGTCAGCCTGTTTCCCCTGGGGATCGGCCCGGAGCTGGACACCCTGCGCCTGATCGCGCCGGGGGTGGTCTGGGTGGCGGCCCTGCTGGCCTCCATGCTGGCCCTGGAGCGGCTGTTCGCCGTGGATTTTATGGACGGCACCCTGGAGCAGATGCTGTTGACGCCGCAGCCCCTGTTTCTGCTGGTGATCGGCAAGGTGGCGGCCCACTGGCTGGTGACCGGCTTGCCCCTGGTGCTGATGTCCCCGGTGCTGGGATTACAGTATGATCTCTCGGCGGAGGCGCTATGGGCGCTGGTGATCACCCTGCTGATCGGCACCCCGGCCCTGAGCCTGATCGGCGCCATCGGCGCCGCCCTGACCCTGGGGCTGCGCGGCGGCGGGGTGTTGGTGTCGCTGCTGGTATTACCCCTGATGATTCCAGTGTTGATCTTTGGTGCCGGGGCGGTGGAAGCTACGGTTTCAGGATTGGGCGGGGAGGGCCATCTCTCCATGCTGAGTGCCATCCTGGTGATGTCGCTGCTGCTGGCCCCGCTGGCGGCCTCAGCGGCGCTGCGGGTTTCCGCCGAGTAGGGGAACCAAACCTTTGGTAGTCAATCTGTAGATAACTGCGTTTAATAAATAGAATCCAATGAGTTCACGCCTGATCAACTGGTTCCGCTTCTCCTCGCCCGTCACCTTCTATCCGCTGGCGGGCCGCATCGCCGCCTGGTCCACGCTGGTGGCGCTGGTGCTGATCGCCGTGGGCCTGTATATGAGTTTCTTTGTCGCCCCCACCGACTACAAGCAGGGTGAGGGCTACCGCATCATCTTTGTCCATGTGCCGGCGGCCTGGATGTCCATGTTCATCTACGTGGTGATGGCCCTGTGGTCCGGTTTCGGACTGGTGTTCAACACCCGGCTCTCCGCCATGATGGCCACCGCCCTGGCGCCCACGGGGGCCATGTTTACCTTTGTGGCGCTCTGGACCGGGGCCTTCTGGGGCAAGCCCATGTGGGGCGCCTGGTGGGTGTGGGATGCGCGCCTCACCTCGGAACTGATTTTGCTGTTCCTCTATCTGGGGTTTATCGCCCTGCAGTCGGCCATCGACGATCCGCGCCGGGCCGACCGGGCGGGGGCCATCCTGGCGCTGGTGGGGGTGGTGAACGTCCCCATCATCTACTACTCGGTGAAGTGGTGGAACACTCTGCATCAGGGGGCCTCGGTGAGCGTCACCGAAGGGTCCCGCATGGGGGAGACCATGCTTATCACCATGCTGGTCATGACCTTCGGTTTCTGGGCCTACGCCATCGCCACCGCCATGGCGCGGGTGCGCTGCATCATCCTGGAGCGGGAGAAGGACACCACCTGGGTCAGCGAACTGGAGGAGGGCGCACGGTGAGCATGGCGGAATTCTTTGACATGGGCGGCTACGCCCTCTATGTGTGGGGCTCCTTCGGAGTCACGGCGTTGCTGATGGTGGCCGAACCGCTGTTGCTGAAAAAGCGCAAGCGCGACATCCTGCGGCGGATAGCGCGTATCGCACGCATGAATGAGACGGATTAGTTAATGAAGGCAAGACAAAAACGTTTGGTGTTTCTGCTCATCGGCATGGCGGGACTTGGGATCGTCATCTGGCTGGTATTCAATGCCCTCGGCAGCAACCTCTCCTATTTCTTCTCGCCCACCGAGGTGGTTCAGGGCAAGGCCCCGGCGGGCCATGTGTTTCGCCTTGGCGGCCTGGTGCGTGTCGGCAGCCTGGAGCGCGGCAAGGAGCTGACGGTGCGTTTTACCGTCACCGACAACGCCAATGATGTGCAGGTGGCCTATACAGGCATCCTCCCCGACCTGTTTTCGGAGGGGCAGGGCGTGATCGCCCAGGGGCAGATGGGTGAGGACGGCGTGTTCAACGCCTATCAGGTGCTGGCCAAGCACGATGAGAACTACATGCCGCCTGAGGTGGCCGATGCGTTGCAGAAATCCCATGAGGAAGGGGTTTCCAATATGCAAAAAACAGAGGCCAAGCCATGATCCCGGAGATCGGGCAGGCCGCCCTGATCCTGGCCCTCTGTCTGGCGGTGGCCCAGGCGCTGTTCCCCCTGCTGGGAGCGCATAAGGGCATCGCCTCCTGGGTGGCGCTGGCGAAACCGGCGGCGCGGGCCCATCTGCTGTTCATGCTGATCGCCTACGCCTGTCTTACCTGGGCCTTTCTCAGCCATGACTTCTCGGTCTATTACGTCGCCGCCAACTCCAATACCGCCCTGCCCACCCTGTACCTGATCTCGGGTGTGTGGGGGGCGCATGAGGGTTCGCTGCTGTTCTGGGCGGTGACCCTGGCGCTCTGGACCGGGGTGGTGACCATCTTCAGCCGCAGCGTCCCCGAGACCATGGTGGCGCGGGTGGTGGGGGTGATGGGGCTGGTGAGCGTGGGTTTTCTGCTCTTTATGTTGTTTACCTCCAACCCCTTCGACCGTATTCCCAATCCGCCCATGGAGGGACGGGATCTGAATCCCTTGCTGCAGGACCCGGGGCTGGCGCTGCATCCGCCCATGCTCTACATGGGTTATGTGGGGTTCTCCGTGGCATTCGCCTTCGCCATCGCCGCCATGCTGGGCGGGCGGCTGGACGCGGCCTGGGCGCGCTGGTCGCGGCCCTGGACCAATGTGGCGTGGGTGTTCCTGACCCTGGGGATCGTGCTCGGCAGCTGGTGGGCCTACTACGAGCTGGGCTGGGGCGGCTGGTGGTTCTGGGACCCGGTGGAGAACGCCTCTTTCATGCCCTGGATCGTGGGCACCGCCCTGATGCACTCCCTGGCGGTGACCGAGAAGCGTGGCGCCTTTAAGGCCTGGACCGTGCTGCTGGCCATCCTGACCTTCTCCCTCAGCCTGCTCGGGACCTTCCTGGTGCGTTCCGGGGTGCTCACCTCGGTGCACGCCTTCGCCACCGATCCGGCCCGCGGGATCTTTATCCTGCTGTTCCTTGGCGTGGTCATCGGCGGTTCCCTGCTGCTCTACTCCTGGCGCGCCTCCCAGATCCGCAGCTCCATCCACTTCGCCGGCATCTCCCGCGAGACGGGATTATTGCTGAACAACGTCATCCTGGTGGCGGTGTCCGCCATTATCCTGCTGGGGACCCTCTATCCGCTGGTGATGGATGCCCTGGGTCTGCGCAAAATCTCGGTGGGACCGCCCTTTTTCAATCTGTTCTTCATCATCTTCACCATCCCCCTGGCGGCGCTGGTGGGGGTGGGGAGTCTGGCGCGCTGGGCCCGGGACACGGAGTCGCGGCTGTTCCGCAAGGTGCGTATGCCGCTGGTGCTCAGTCTGGCGGCCGGACCGGGATTGGTTCTCTGGCTGGCCCCCGCCTTTGACTGGGGCGCGCTGCTGGGTGCGGTCCTCGCCCTGTGGATTCTGTTGACCACCCTGGTGTGGCTGCAGGAGCAGTGGAGCGGCGGCCCCATCAGCCGCGCCGGATGGGGCATGGCACTGGGGCATCTGGGTATCGCGGTGTTCATCGTGGGCATCGCCCTCTCCTCCGCCTACAACCAGGAGAAGGATATTCGTCTGGAGGCGGGCGGGAGCTATGGCCTGGCCGGGTATGAGTTCCGCTTCCTGGGGGCCGAAGGCGCCACCGGGCCGAACTACACGGCGGCCCGTGGCTTGGTGGAGGTGTCCCGCGACGGTCAACTGGTGGCCACCCTGCACCCGGAGAAACGTAACTACCGTAGCGGCATGCCCATGACCGAGGCGGGCATCGACGCCGGGCTGTTCCGGGATCTGTTCGTGGCCCTGGGAGAACCCCTGGGGGAAGAGGGGGCCTGGAGCTTGCGCATCTACTATAAGCCGTTTGTGCGCTGGGTCTGGCTGGGCGGTCTCTTCATGGCGCTGGGCGGGCTGCTGGCCGCCCTGGACGGGCGTTATTTCAAACTGGCCCGCAAGGCGGCCCGGCTTGCGGCGGGCGATAAAGAGACCGTGGAGGCGGTATGAAAGCGCGTCATCTGATCCCTTTTGGCATCTTCCTCCTGCTGGTGGCTCTGCTCTATGCGGGCCTCGGCCTCAACCCGCGGGACGTGCCCTCGGTGCTGATCGACAAGGAGCTGCCGCGGTTTTCCCTGCCGGACCTGATGGACTCCGCAAAGAGCGTGGACTCCTCCACCATGCAGGGCAAGGTGTGGCTCATCAATGTGTGGGGTACCTGGTGCCCCGAGTGCTGGCGTGAGCACGACTACCTGAACTATCTGGCCAAACAGGAGGGGGTGCCGATCATCGGCATCGATTGGCGTGACGACCCCGAAGAGGCGAGGCGTATGCTGGCGCAGAAGGGCAATCCCTTCACCGCCGTGGGCTTCGACCCGGAGAGCCGGGTGATTATGGACCTGGGCGTATACGGCGCCCCTGAGACCTTCGTCATCGACAAGAAGGGTTTCATTCGAATGAAGCACACGGGGGGGCTGACGCCGGAGGTGTGGCGGGATCAGATTAAACCGCTGATGAAGAAACTGGAGGCGGAGCAATGAAGCGGTTCCTGTTCGCCCTGACGCTGGCCCTCTGTTCAGGCGTCCTGCATGCCACCACCATCGAGGCCTACTCCTTTGACGATCCGGCCAAAGAGGCGCGCTACAAGGTGCTGATCGAAGAGCTGCGCTGCCTGGTGTGCCAGAATCAGAACCTCGCCGACTCCAATGCGGAACTGGCCCAGGATATGCGCCAGCTCACCTACGAGATGGTGCAGGCGGGTAAAAGCGATCAGGAGATCGTGAATTTCATGGTCCAGCGTTATGGCGACTTCGTGCTCTACCGGCCGCCCCTGCGCTCCTCCACTTTCCTGCTCTGGGTAGGCCCTTTCCTGATTTTTGGAACCGGCGTGATCGTGCTGATCCTGTTTATCCGGCGGCGTAACCGTGAGGCAGCTCCCGAACTGAGCAGCGCCGATCATGAGCGGGCCCGGCGCCTGCTGGAAGGCGACGACGAGGAAACCAAGTCATGACCCTGTTCTGGATTATCCTCGCCGTCATGATTCTGGCCGCACTGGCAATGACGATCCCCGTCCTGCTGCGCCAGCACAAGATGGCGGATCTCGACCGGGACCGGCAGAACGTGGTTATCGCCCGGGAACGGCTGGCGGAACTGGAGCAGGAGCGGGAGAACGGCGATCTCACCCCGGAGGAGTTCGAGCTGGCCAAGCTGGAACTGGAGCAGGCCCTGTTGCAGGATCTGCAGGCGGAGGAGGGCGCGGCCTCTCAGCCAGATACGGCCGGCTATGGCCAGCTGGCCATGTGGCTGCTGATCATTCTGCTGCCGCTGTTTACCGTGTTGATCTATCTCCAGATTGGTTCGCCCCAACTGGCGGGCGTGACGGGAGATGAGGCGCCCTCCCGTCCGGCCGCGGAACATGGCGAGATGCCGGGCAGCATTGAGGAGATGGTGGCCAGGCTGGAACAGAAACTGGAGCAGGACCCGGAAAACCCGGAAGGGTGGTACATGCTGGGTCGCAGCTATATGGCTACCCAGCAGTATCCCAAGGCGGCCCAGGCGTTCGAGCGGGTGAATCGGCTGGTGGCGGATCAGCCCCAGGTGATGTTGGCGTGGGCGGACGCCCTTATTCGCTCTCAGGGTGGGAGTACCGCGGGCCGTCCGGCGGAGCTGGTGCGCCGAGCGGTGCAGCTCGACCCGGACAGCGCCACCGCCCTCTGGCTGGCCGGCATGGTGGAAGAGGAGGCGGGCGATCATCCCAAGGCGCTGGCGCACTGGCGGCGGCTGGAGGCCATGCTGACGGAAGATCCTGCTTCCCAGCAGAAACTCCGTGAGCTGATTGACGGTCTGGAGAAAAAACAGGCGGCTGAAACCGGAACTCCTTGATCCTGAACTAAATCCGGGTTCAAGCTGCGGCGGTTTCTGCCGCTATACTCTAGGATAAGGAATTCCTACTACTGCAGAGACGCGGACGAAGGTTTGGAGGTGCCTGGCTTGGGCTGGCGAAAAGTGCTGTTTTTATTCCTGATCTCCGGTTTTCTGCTGGTCGGCATGGTGTCGGTGCCAGCGGGTGGGACCCGTGTCAACGAACCCCTGCTCCCGCTGCAGCCCTTCAAGAACCTGGATCCCGCCAAGGTGGCGCTGGGCGACCGGCTGTATCACGACGTGCGGTTGTCGGCGGATAACTCCACCAGTTGCGCCAGTTGCCACGATCTCTCTACCAACGGCTCGGATAGCCGGGCCAGTTCCATCGGTATCGGCGGGGCGGTGGGTCCCATCAAGGCGCCCACGGTATACAACGCCGCCTACAATTTTGTGCAGTTCTGGGATGGCCGCGCCGCTACTCTGGAAGAGCAGGCGGCCGGTCCCGTGCACAATCCCATCGAGATGGGCTCCAACTGGGAGCAGGTGCTGGACAAGCTGGGGCGGGACGAGGAACTGGTTGAGGCCTTTGAAGCGCTCTATCCGGACGGTCTTACGCCGGACAACATCACCAGCGCCATCGCCGATTTCGAGCGCTCCCTGATCACCGCGGATTCTCCCTTTGACCGCTGGTTGAAGGGGGATGAATCCGCCCTCAACGAACTGGAACTGAGAGGCTACCAGCTGTTCAAATCCTACGGCTGTTCCAGCTGCCACCAGGGCCGGAATGTGGGCGGCAATCTGTATGCCTCCATGGGGGCCATCGGCGACTACTTCGGCCACCGGGGGCGGCCGGTTGTGGAGGCCGACCTGGGGCGTTTCAATGTCACGGGCGAGGAGGCGGACCGGCACTTCTTCAAGGTGCCCAGCCTGCGGCTCGTGGCACGCCAGAAATATTATTTCCACGACGCCAGCCAGACCCGCTTGTCCGACGCCATCCGGATCATGGGCCGTTATCAGCTGGGCCGCGAAATCCCCGACCAGGATATAGACGCTATCAATGCTTTTCTTCACGCACTGGTGGGTAGCCACCCCAGGATGCGGCCATGAAGCAGCATTTCTGGCATAGAAAACGCTTTCTGCTGATCGCCGCGGTGGCGGTGGTGATCGGGCTGTTTCTGGTCACCCGCTCGGTGAACGTGGAGCAGCATACCCTGCATACCAATGCCATTCTGCAGCTGAAAGAACTGGATGCCCGGCTGGACCGGGATGTCATGCAGGTCACTTCTTTCCTGCTGAATCAATATGACTCGCTGGCGGAGACGGCCGATGCCATTCGGCGCTTGAGCAAGGAGTTGCGTGATCCCGAGTTCGGTTTTTACACCCACACCGAGCCGGCCGTGGACCAGGCCATCGATAACTACCTGGGTGCGTTGCAGCAGAAGTTGCAGCTGCTGGAGCGTATCAAGTTCCAGGCGGCGGTGCTGCGTAACGGGCTGCAGTATCTTCCCACCGTGGCCGAAGAGTTACATCAATCTGACGGCAAGCTGGAAGACCGGGTGGTGGATCTTCTGCAGCGGCTGTATCGGTACAACCTTTTTCACAATGGCGAGGAGGGACGGCAGATCGCGGAAGAGATCGAGCGGCTGGCGGCCAGTTCCGGCAATCACCCCCGCAAACCGTTGCTGGACAACATCTTTCTGCATATGCGGGCCAACCTGAGGGAACTGATCGGGTTGGCCAGGCTCAAGGACCGTTTCCTGGCGGTGCCGGCCAACCGGCGCTATACCGAACTGACCACCGCCTATGGGACCTTCCATGCCGTCAACATGCGGCAAGCCGAGTGGTTGAGCGCGGGGTTGATGATATCCACCGTGCTGCTGCTGAGCCTGTTGGGGTTGGTACTGCGCCATCTGGATGCTACCCGCGGCGCGGCGCAGAACGCCTGGAGCCGTCTGCGCGACGCCGTGGAGAGTGTCAACGAAGCCTTTGCCCTGTTCGATGCCGACGGCAAACTGGTGCTCTATAACCGCAAGTGGCGCGAGTTCTATCCCTGGCTCAAGGGGACCCTAACCCCGGACAGCCGCCTGCTGCAGATCCGGGAGGCCAATGCCGAGCGGGTGGAGTACGAAATGATCGAGAACGGCGCCCGTCTCGAAGGGACGGAACCGGATCAGTTCGGGGAGAGCTATATAGAGCATCTGGACAACGGCCATTGGTATCTGGCGAGCGATAACGAGACCAGCGAGGGTGGCCGGGCCTGTGTGCGGGTCGATATCACCGAATCCAAAAAGATCGAGCTGGAGCTGCGCAAATTGAGCCGCGCCCTGGAGCAGAGCCCCGCCTCGGTGGTGATTACCGATACCATGGGCGTGATCGAGTACGTCAATCCCAAGTTCGAGGAGATATCGGGCTACACGGCCGAAGAGGTGATCGGGCAGAATCCCCGGATCCTGAAATCGGGCGACAAAAAACCGGAAGAGTACAAGGCGCTGTGGGACACCATCTCCGCCGGCCGGGAGTGGAAGGGCGTATTCCACAACAAGCGCAAAGACGGCAGCATCTACTGGGAGGCCGCCTCCATCTCGGGACTGCGCGGCGACAATGGAGAGATCACCCACTATATCGCGGTGAAGGAGGACATCACCGCCCGCAAGCGCGCCGAGGATCAGTTGCGCATGAACGCCACCGTGTTCGAAACGGCGAGCGAAGGCATTTTGGTCACCGACGCCAACAACCGGGTCAAGACGGTCAACCCGGCCTTTACCCGCATTACCGGCTATGAGCTGGAAGATATCATCGGCCAGGACCCGAAGATGCTCAGCTCCGGCCGCCACGAGGCGGATTTTTACCACCAGATGTGGGAGCAGATTCAAAGCCGCGGCTACTGGTCCGGGGAGATCTGGAACCGGCGCAAGGACGGCAGTGTTTATCCGGAGTGGATCTCCATCGTGGTGATCCGGGATGAAAAGACCAACGAGATCAAGGAGTACGTGGCGGTCTTTTCCGACATCTCCCAGCGCAAGCAGGACGAAGAGCAGATCCGGAGACAGGCCAACTACGATGCCCTGACCGGCCTGCCCAACCGCTCGCTTTTCTTCGATCGGCTGCACCAGGCGGTGATTGCCGCCCGCCGGGAAGAGGGCCTGCTGGCCCTGCTGTTCGTGGACCTCGACCGCTTCAAGGCGGTGAACGACACCTTCGGTCATGTGCTGGGCGACGAGATACTGCAGGAGGTGGCGGAGCGGTTCAGCGCCTGCGTGCGGGACTCGGATACGGTGGCCCGCTTGGGCGGCGATGAGTTCGTGGTGCTGGTGCATGATCTTGGCGAAGTGAACGATGCGGCCCTGGTGGCGGACAAGATCATCGAGCAGATGTCCCGGCCCTTCGAAGTGGCCGGGCGCGAGGTGGCGCTGGGCGCCAGCATCGGCATCACCGTGTATCCGGAGGATACCCAGGATGCCGAAGTGATGATGCGCAACGCCGATATGGCCATGTACCGCGCCAAGGAAAAGGGGCGTAACCGCTACCAGTTCTTCACCGTCGGCATGCAGGAACAGGTGCGCGAGCGGCTGGAGCTGGAGCAGGATCTGCGCCTGGCCCTGGATCGGGACGAGCTGGTGCTCTATTACCAGCCCATCGTGGATTCCCAGACGGGGGTTATGCGGAGCGTGGAGGCGCTGCTGCGCTGGAATCATCCGAAACACGGTTTTGTCCCTCCCGATACCTTTATCCCGTTGGCGGAAGAGGGGGGGTTGATTATCCAGATCGGAAACTGGGTGATGAGCGAGGCGTGCCGTCAGCTCAAGGTGTGGCGGGAGAATGGGGTCGATATCAATGTGTCGGTAAACGTCTCCAGCCGCCAGCGAGGCAAGGAGTTCAGCCCCTGGACCGTCTCCGGCATCTTGAAGGAGTTTGGGGTGCGCGGCGAGTGGCTGACCCTGGAGATCACCGAAGGGTTGCTGATGGATGACAGTCCGGAGGTGATCAGTTGGCTGAAGGGATTCCGTGATCTGGGCATCGGCCTCTCCATCGATGATTTCGGGACCGGCTACTCCTCCCTCAGCTACCTGAAGCGGTTCCCGGTCAACGTGATCAAGATTGACCGCGCCTTCGTGCGCGGGCTGCCGGACGATTCTGGCGATGCCTCACTGGTGGAGGCCATCTTGGCCATGGGCCAGAGCCTGGGTCTCAGCGTGGTGGCTGAAGGGGTGGAGACCAAGGAGCAACACAGCTTCCTGCGCAAGCGCAATTGTGATTATCTGCAGGGCTTCTTTTTCGGCAAACCCATGCCAGAGGCGGAGCTGAAGGTCTGGTTGGCTGAACAGGCCAAGACGGCGGAAAAGTAAGCCTTATTCGGTCAGGGCCGCCCGCTGCGCCTCAAACAGCTGTTCTATGCCCTGCCGGGCGAGATCCAGCATGGCGTTCAGTTCGCCGCGGTCAAAGGCGTGTCCCTCGGCGGTGCCCTGAATCTCGATAAAGGCGCCCTGGTCGTTCATGACCACGTTCATATCCGTTTCCGCGCTGGAGTCCTCCGCATAGTCCAGGTCCAGCACCGGAACCCCGTCAAAGACCCCCACCGACACCGAGGCCACCATGCCGAGGAATGGATCAGCGGGAAGCTCGAGGCCGCGCACGGCGTCACGCAGCGCCACATAGGCGCCGGTGATGGAGGCGGTGCGGGTGCCGCCGTCGGCCTGGATGACATCGCAGTCGAGGGTGATGGTGCAGTCACCCAGCGCCTTCAGGTCCACCGCCGCCCGCAGGGAGCGGCCGATGAGGCGCTGGATCTCCAGCGTGCGGCCGCCCTGTTTGCCGCGGCTCGCCTCACGCCCCATGCGTTCGTTGGTGGAGCGCGGCAGCATTCCGTACTCCGCCGTAACCCAGCCCTGTCCCTGCCCCTTCAGCCAGCGGGGCACCTGCTGGTCGAGGGAGGCGTTGCACAGCACCTTGGTGTCGCCGAACTCAACCAGCACCGAGCCCTCGGCGTGTTTGGTGTAGTTGCGGGTGAGCCGGATGGGGCGAAGCTGGTCGGGCGTGCGGCCGCTGGGTCTCATGATGACTCCTTATGGTTTTCGATCAGGTTGATTACGTTATTCAGTTCGTCGATGGCGTGGCCGAGTTCACGCCGCGGCCCCGGCGCTTCCTCTGCCAATGGCGCGGATTGAAGCCAGCGCAGGCCCACGGCGGTGACATTGTCGCTGTCGGGTGCCGCGTTCGTTTCCGCCAGTCTGGCCAGTTCGGGGATGATGTGGTCCAGCGGCTCGGGACTCTGCAACGCCACGCCGATTCCCGCTTCGTGCAGCGGACCCCAGAAGCCGTCGCTGCAGAGAAGCAGCACATCGCCGGGTTGCAGCGGCACGGGGGTTCCCAGCGCGGCCTTCGGCGAGGGTTCGGCGCCGCCCAGGCAGCGGGTCACATAGTTGCGGATCAGGTGCAGATCCTGCTGCAGGGAGGCGGGGATTTCGCCCGCGTGGAGTTCTTCCACAAAGGAGTGGTCCCGGGTGCGAAAGGCCGTCATGCCGTCGCGGAACAGGTAGAGGCGGCTGTCGCCGATATGGGCCCAGTGGGCGGTTCCGTCCTGGACCAGGGCCACCACCGCGGTGGTGCGGGGGTCGATGGGCGGGGTTTGCTGCGCCCCGTACCCGGCGATGTTCTGGTGCGCCTGATGCAGCAACCGGGAAAGAAACGCCTCCGGGTCCGGGATCGGCTTTTCGCTCTGGTGAAAGAGGTCGTGACAAGTGTCCACCAGGATTTCGGCCGCCAGGTCGCCCCTGGGGTGGCCTCCCATGCCGTCCGCCAGTCCGAGCAGGGCGCACGCATCGTTCTGAAGGACGATGCAGCGGTCCTGATTCTCCTCCCGGTTGCCGAGCCGGCTCGATTCGCCGATTTCGAACGCTCCGCCACTCATGCCGGCGTCCCCTTCTTGTTCGTCTTCGCCAGGGTGCGGCCCCGTTCCTGTTGCAGCGCGGTCAGCATCTCGCCCGCGTTCTGCGGCCGCAACAGCGGGTCGATCTCCATGGCCCAGTCGATCACCTCAAGCAGGGGTGCGGGATAGTTTCCCTTGAAGGCCTTGGCGGCGGGAATCATGGTGTCCTTGGCGTGGCGTTCGGTGGCGGACGGCGGTGGTTTTCCCTCGATGCAGGCGCGCATGGTGGCGCCTATGGAGTAAACGTCGCTCCAGGGCCCCACATAGCCGGAGGCGAAGTACTGCTCCACGGGGGAGAAGCCCGGGGTCACCACCTGCGATGCCTGCTGGCTGCGGGTGGAGGTGAACTGGTGCACGGCGCCGAAGTCCAGCAGCAGCGGGTCGCCGCCCGGGCGCAGATGGATGTTCTGCGGCTTGATGTCCAGATGCAGGTGGCCCTTGGAATGGACCAGATAGAGGGCGTCCAGTATGGGCGGGAAGACCGTTTTCAGGAAGGTGGTGCTCAGGTTTCCCTGCCGCTGCTTGATGTACTTGCCCAGGTTTTTGCCATGTTCGTAGTCCATCACCAGGTAGGCGGTGTTATTGGCGAGAAAGAAACTTCGCACCCGGACGATGTTGGGGTGCTCCAGGATCGCCAGCACCTTGGCCTCCTGATAGAAGAGTTTGCGTCCCTTGTTGAATGCGTCCGTTTGCCTTTTTCCCTCGGAGCGGATACGGAGCTCCATATTCTTGGCCCGCGTGGCCAGCTTGCGGGGCATATACTCCTTGATGATAACGTCTTCCTGGGTATCCTCATCCTCCGCCAGATAAATGAAACTGAAACCGCCCCGCCCGACCAGCCGGGTGATCGTGTAGCAGTCGATGACGGCGCCCTTAGGCAGGCTGAGCTGGTCTGTCTCCATGAAGAGCTATGGTGGTATCTCTGACGTTGTAGGACGGTTATGATACACGGAAGTGGCGAACAGGGGATATCTGCTTGGCCAGTAAGGAAATGGAGACCATGAGGTCTGATTGAGACAACAAAGGACATAAGGAGAAATCAATGATCTGTAGCATGACCGCGTTCGCCCGTCTGGAGCAGCGGGAAGCGGATGGTGGACTGGTGTGGGAACTGCGTTCGGTCAACCATCGCTATCTGGAAGTATCGGTCCGCCTGCCGGAGGAGTTCCGGGTGCTGGAGCCGGTGGTGCGCGAACTCGCCGCCAAACACCTGGGCCGGGGCAAGCTGGATTGCAGTCTGCGATACGAGGCGGGCGCCGGTTCAGTGGCGACAGTGAAGGTCAACGCCGCCTTTGCCGAGCAGTTGATCAATGCCGCGGGCGAGGTGGGTCATCTGCAGCACGAAGCGGTGCCCCCCAGCACCATGGATATTCTGCGCTGGCCCGGGGTGCTGGAGGTGGAGAAACCGGACCTCTCCCCGGTCCAGGAGCGGGCCAAGGAACTGCTGGACGAGGCCCTGCGGAGCCTGGTGGAGAACCGGCGGCGTGAGGGGGCGCGGCTGGTGGAGCTGATCGACCAGCGCTGTGTGGCCATGCGTGAGCAGGTGGCCAAGGCGAAGGAGCGGATGCCGGGCGTTATTGACGCTATCCGCGAGCGGCTGCGCAGCCGGCTGGAAGAAGTGGCGGAGGAGTTGGACGAAGGGAGGCTGGAGCAGGAGATGGCGCTATTGGCCCAGAAGCTGGACGTGGATGAGGAGATGGACCGCCTGACCGCCCACCTGGATGAGGTGCAGGATGTGCTGAAGCGCAAGGAACCGGTGGGACGGCGGCTCGATTTTCTGATGCAGGAGCTGAACCGCGAGGCGAATACCCTCAGCTCCAAGTCCAGTGATGTGGAGATCACCCGCATCGCCGTGGAGATGAAGGTGCTGATCGAGCAGATGCGGGAACAGGTGCAAAATATCGAATAGAGGGCCGTGCTACACTTCAAATCACACCCGTATGTCCGTTTAACGTATTGAATCAAGATTATGGCGAAAGGCTCACTTATTATCCTGTCAGCACCGTCCGGGGCGGGCAAAACCAGTCTGCTGCGTGCGCTGGTGATGCATGACGAGCATGTCCGGATCTCCGTCTCCCACACCACTCGTCCCAAACGTCCTGGAGAGTTGGACGGCGTGGATTACCACTTCGTGGACGAAGCGCAGTTTCAGCGCATGGTGGAGGAGGGCGCCTTTCTGGAGCATGCCTCGGTATTCGATTACCACTACGGCACCTGCAAGGACGATATCGACAAGGAGCTGGAGAAGGGGATGGACGTCATCCTGGAGATCGACTGGCAGGGGGCGCAACAGGTTCGAAGCCGCAAGCAGGATACCGTCTCCATCTTCATCCTGCCGCCGAACAAGGAGAGCCTGGTGGAGCGCCTCACGGAGCGGAAACAGGACAGCGAGGCGGTCATCCAGCGCCGCACCCTGGAAGCGCAGGAGGAGATCTCCCACTACTCGGAATTTGACTATCTGGTAGTCAATGATGTCTTCGAACACGCCCTGGATGAGTTGCGGGCGATCCTGATCGCCCAGCGCATGCGGCTGGATAAGCAGGCGCTGCGGTATCAGGAGGCTATCGACAAGATGTTGGCCTGACCGCCTGGGCCTGTTATCAGGCCTGGAAATCGGGTATAGTTCACCGCCTTCCGCCCCCTGCGGGGCGATTTAGGTTCAATGGCCTGCCAGGCCGCAAAAGTTTGGATTGATGGAGCTGAAGACCCATGGCGCGAGTAACTGTTGAAGATTGTCTGGATCATGTGGATAACCGGTTTGACCTGGTTCTGCTGGCCACCAAGCGCGCCCGTCAGTTGGTAAACGGGGTGGAGCCTCTCCTGGATTGGGAAAACGACAAGCCCACCGTGATGGCTCTGCGCGAGATCGCCGCCGGCCTGATCAATGAGCAGGTAGTCGCGCCCCGGGAAGAAGAGATCGACGTAGTGGATGAGCTCGCCGCCGAGCTTCAGTCCGTCGCCGCTGAATAATCCCTCTCCCTGAACACTTCCTTGCTCACGCTGTCTTAGATGGCGTGACGCAGCCGTAATGCTTTTTGCCATGGGCCGTTCCCTTTCCGCGGGAGTGGTGATATTTTCGTTAAAAAGCTACTACTATATATCTGTAAATACAGAAAATAGTGTTCTGAATTATGGGCTAAGGTGACTACTTCCGGTCCGAGGAGCGAATGAAACAGGCGGTGCAACCCACACTCCCGAAATCGGTATCGGAACAAGAGCGGTTTCCGGTGGATGCCTTTTGTGATTTGCTGAAATCCTACCTGGATGACGAGCAGATCGGTGAGGTCCATCGCGCCTACCTGTATGGCGCCGAGGCGCATGAGGGACAGAAGCGCCGTTCCGGAGAGCCCTACATCTTTCATCCCCTGGCGGTGGCGGCCATCCTTGCCGAGATGCGGATGGACTACAAATGTTTAATGGCCGCCATTCTGCACGACGTCATTGAGGACACCAGTACCGGCAAGGAGCAGCTGACCGAGCGCTTCGATGAAGAGATCGCGGAACTGGTGGACGGGGTCAGCAAGCTGACCCAGATCGATTTCCGCACCCAGGCCGAGGCCCAGGCGGCCAATATCCGCAAGATGCTACTGGCCATGACCAAGGATATCCGGGTCATCCTGATCAAGCTGGCCGACCGTCTCCACAATATGCGCACCCTCGACGTGTTGCGGCCGGATAAGCGGCGCCGCATTTCGCGGGAGACCCTGGAGATCTATGCCCCCATCGCCAACCGTCTCGGCCTGAACCATATCCGTCTGGAGCTGGAAGAGCTCTGTTTCTCCTCCCACTGGCCCATGCGCTACCGGGTGCTCAAGGAGAATCTGCTCAAGGCGCGCGGCCATCGCAAGGAGGTGCTCTCCAACATCCAGACCGCACTGGAGCAGCGCCTGGAGCAGGAAAAACTGGCCGGCGAGGTACAGGGCCGGGAGAAGCACCTGTATAGCATCTACAAGAAGATGCGGGACAAGAATCTCTCCTTCAACGAACTGGTGGATGTATACGGCTTTCGTATCATCGTAGACCGCGTCGATACCTGCTATCGGGCGCTGGGCATCGTGCATAACCTGTACAAACCCGTACCCGGGAAGTTCAAGGACTATATCGCCATCCCCAAGGCCAACGGCTACCAATCCCTGCATACCGCCCTGATCGGACCCCACGGAATCCCCATCGAAATCCAGATCCGCACCGAGGAGATGCATCACGTGGCGGAAGAGGGGATCGCCGCCCACTGGTCCTACAAGACCGGCGACACGGATGGCGGCGCCATCCACGCCAGCGCCAGCGACTGGCTGAAAAATCTGCTGGAGCTGCAGCAGGGCGCCGGCAACTCCGTAGAGTTTCTGGAGCATGTGAAGGTGGACCTGTTCCCGGACGAGGTCTATGTTTTCACGCCCAAGGCGGAGATTATGGTGTTGCCGAAAAAGGCCACGGTGATCGATTTCGCCTACGCCGTGCACACCGATGTGGGCAACCAGTGCGTGGCCGCCCGGGTGGACCGCAAACTGGTGCCGCTGCGCAGTGAACTGGTCAACGGCCAGACGGTGGAGGTGATCACCTCCACGGGTTCCCGGCCCAATCCCGCCTGGCTCAACTTCGTGGTGACCGGCAAGGCGCGCGCCACCATCCGGGCCTATCTGAAGAACCTGCAGCAGCAGGAGGCGGAAGAGCTGGGCCGCCGTCTGCTGCAGAAACAGTTGAAAACGCTGGATCTCTCTATCGATGAGATTGATCCGAAGCGGCTGGAAAAACTGCTGCGGGAGTTTCAGCTGGAGAGCCTGGAGGCGCTGCTGGAAGAGATCGGACTCGGCAACCGCATGCCGCTGCTGGTGGCGCGGCGCATCGCCGGTTGCGACAAGAAGAAAAAGGAGGCGGAAGGGGCTTCCATGGAAGATACCCAGATCATTTCCGCCGTTCCCCTGGCCATCCGCGGCACCGAAGGCATGGTGGTGAAGTACGCCAAGTGTTGCCGTCCCATCCCGGGTGACGGCATCGTGGCCGTGTTCAGTCCCGGGCGGGGCATCGTGGTGCATCGCGATGGATGTCCAAATCTTGGAGAGTTCCGCAAGCAGGGCGAGAACTGGCTTGATGTGCGCTGGGAGGAGGAGCCGGCCGGGGAGTTCAGCGCCGAGCTGTCGGTGGAGGTGGACAGTAAACGGGGCGTGTTGGCCACCGTGGCCGCCGCCATCGCCGAAACCGAATCCAATATCGAAAACGTCGTCATGGAAGAGCGCGACGGCATGACCTCCAAACTGAACTTCGTGGTCAGCGTGAAAGACCGCCAGCACCTGGCGCGGATCATGCGTAATCTCCGGGTGTTGCCCCAGGTGATGCGGCTGAACCGCCTGCTCGGCTAACCTGATATCGCGCTTATGTGGCGTGATGCGGCGGTTGATCGCTCATTTTGTTTGCCGAATAATTCCCCCAACAATAAATAGCCGGAGCAATCCCCATGAGCCGTGAAATCATCCGCACCGATCAGGCCCCCCAGGCCATTGGCACCTACTCCCAGGCGGTGAAGGTGGGGAGCACCGTCTATCTCTCCGGCCAGATCCCGCTGGTGCCCGAGACCATGGAGATGGTGGCGGGCGATATGGAGGCGCAGATCCGCCGCGTGTTCGATAATCTCCAGGCGGTGGCCCGCGCCGCCGGCGGCGACCTGAAGGATGTGGTTAAGCTCAACGTCTTTCTCACCGATCTGGCCCACTTTCCCCTGGTCAACCAGGTGATGGCCGACTACTTCAGCGAACCCTATCCCGCCCGCGCCGCCATCGGCGTCGCCGCCCTGCCCAAGGATGCGGGGGTGGAGATGGATGCGGTGCTGGAACTGGCCGGCTGACCCTCCTGTTTACGTCCTGAGGAGCGGGCTTACTCCCCCTGTACCGTCACCGTCACCCGCCGCCCGTGGGGATGGGTGCGGTGCTCCAGCAGATAGATCCCCTGCCAGGTGCCCAGCGCGCTGCGTCCGTCCGTTACGGGGATGGTGAGGTCCATGTTGGTGAGCATGGCGCGGATATGGGCGGGCATGTCGTCCGCCCCCTCCATGGTGTGGCGGAACATGGGGTCGCCGTCCGGCACCAGCCGGGCGAGGAAGGTCTCCAGATCATGACGCACCGTGGGGTCGGCGTTCTCGCACAGGGTCAGGGAGGCGCTGGTGTGGCGGCAGAACACATGGCACAGGCCCGTGCCGATCCCCGCCTCGGCGATCACCTTCGCCACCTCGCGGGTGATTTCGTAACTGCCCCGCCCGCGGGTGGTGAATTGAAGCTGTTCCTGGTGGGTGGTCATTTATTTAATTAGCTACAGAGGGCACAGAGGACACAGAGTTTGTTGTTGTTTGTATCGGTTGATTTTTCACACGCGGGCCTTTGTTTTGTGACGAGAATGAATCGTTAACTGTAATACCTCTGTGATCTCTGTGATCTCTGTGATCTCTGTGATCTCTGTGATCTCTGTGGCAAATTTTCTTAAGTCGCCACGTCACCGATCTTTTCCCGCACCGACTCCAGCTTGCCCCGCAGGCGGTTCTCCTTGCCCTTGCGGATGTCGAACTTGAGCGAGGAGTAGATGCGGTTGCAGCCCGCGCCGTCCAACACCTGGTAGGCCTGCTTCACGATCGCCAGGGCGTCGTCCATGGTGTCGGTCTCAATGATGGTGCCCATGGGGGTGAGCTGGTAGCGGACGCCGCTGTCGCGGATCATCTTGATCACCTGGCTGACATAGGCGCTGACGCTCTCCCCCTGGTCGGTGGGGAACATGGCGAATTCGAGCAGTACGGACATGATGCGGTATCCTCTCTGATTGCTTCTCTCTATAGTGCACAATAGCAGTTCAACACGGCAAGAACCGAGCATGACTGAAGCGAACAAGGAACCACAAACCACGGGCCTGGACGCTGCCCCCGTAACGCGTCTCAAGGGGGTGGGGCCGCGTAACGCCGAGCGGTTGACGAAGATCGGTATCGAGACGGTGCAGGACGTGCTGTTTCATCTCCCCTTCCGTTACCAGGACCGCACCCGCATCACCCCCATGGGCGGCCTGCGGCCAGGGGATCAGGCGGTGGTGGAGGGGGACGTGGAGCTGGCGGATATCCGCTTCGGCAAACGGCGCTCCCTGCTGGTGCGGGTGGCGGACGGCACGGGCTTTATCACCCTGCGCTTTTTCCATTTCAACAATGCGCAGAAGGCGGCGCTCACGCGGGGTGTGCGCCTGCGCTGTTACGGCGAGGTGCGCAACGGCCCCGCCAGCCTGGAGATGGTGCATCCCGAGTACCAGCGGCTGGACAGCGGGGAGGACGGCGGCATGGAGGAGAGCCTCACCCCCGTCTATCCCACCACCGAGGGGATGCATCAGCTCACCTGGCGCGGTATGACGGAGCAGGCGCTGAAGGTGCTGCAGGCGCGGCCCGCGGCACTGGCGGAGTGGCTGCCCGCGGAACTGCTGGAGCGGATGCGTCTGCCCGAGCTGGCGGACGCGGTGATCTATCTGCACCGCCCCCCGCCCGAGGCGGATCAGGCCGCCCTGCTGGCCGGACGCCACCCGGCCCAGAAACGGCTCGCCTTCGAGGAGTTACTGGCCCATCAATTGAGCCTGCGCAAACTGCGCCAGCGCCAGCAGCGGGCGGCCGCGCCCTCCCTGCGGGGCGACGGCACCCTGATCGGCGCCCTGCGGCGGCAACTGCCATTCACCCTCACCGTCGCCCAGGAACGGGTGGTGCAGGAAATCGGCCGCGACCTGCAACAGGACCACCCCATGATGCGGCTGGTGCAGGGGGACGTGGGCTCGGGCAAGACCGTGGTGGCGGCCCTGGCCGCCCTGCAGGCGGTGGAGGCGGATCATCAGGTCGCCCTCATGGCCCCCACGGAACTGCTGGCGGAACAGCACCTGCGCAGTTTTATCGATTGGCTGGAACCCCTGGGCATCCCGGTCGCCTGGCTTACGGGACGGCACAAGGGACGCGCCCGGGAGAAACTGCTGTCGGCCATTGCGGGCGGGCAGGCGCGGGTGGTGGTGGGGACCCACGCCCTGTTTCAGGAGGACGTGCTGTTTCACTCCCTGGGGCTGGTGATCATCGACGAACAGCACCGCTTCGGCGTCCATCAGCGTATGGCCCTGCGGGAGAAGGGGCGCAACGAAGGGGCCGTGCCCCACCAGCTCATCATGACCGCCACCCCCATCCCGCGCACCCTGGCCATGACCGCCTATGCGGATCTGGATGTCTCGGTGATCGACGAACTGCCGCCGGGCCGCAAGCCCGTGACCACCGTGGCCATCGCCGACAACCGCCGCGACGAGGTGCTGGAGCGGGTGCGCTCCGCCTGCACCCAGGGGCGGCAGGCCTACTGGGTCTGTACCCTGATTGAAGAGTCGGAGGTGTTGCAGTGCCAGGCAGCGGAAGAGACCGCCGCCGCCATGAAGGATCTGCTGCCCGAACTGCGCGTGGGTCTGGTGCACGGCCGTCTCAAGGCGGCGGAGAAGGAGGCGGTGATGGACGCCTTCAAGGCGGGGGCGCTGGACCTGCTGGTGGCCACCACCGTGATCGAGGTGGGGGTGGATGTGCCCAACGCCAGCCTGATGATCATCGAGAACCCCGAGCGGCTGGGGCTGGCCCAGCTCCACCAGTTGCGGGGGCGGGTGGGGCGTGGCGCGGTGGAGAGCCACTGCGTACTCATGTACCACCAGCCCCTCTCCAACAACGCCCAGCAGCGCCTGGCGGTGATGCGCGAGACCAACGACGGCTTTGTGATCGCCCAGAAGGACCTGGAGTTGCGCGGGCCGGGCGAGGTGCTGGGCACCCGCCAGACGGGCGAGATGCAGTTCCGCATCGCCGACCTGATGCGCGACCAGCCCCTGCTGCCCGAGGTGCAGCAGGCGGCGGCTCTGCTGCTGGAGCGGTACCCGGACCGCGTGGACCGGTTGATTCGCCGCTGGGTGGGAAATCGTGAACGCTACATCCACGCCTGATGATGGGAACCAGCCGGGCTATGGCATAATGACCAGCCCGAACTCCCGGAAGTACAACCCTTGACCCAGTTTAGAACTATTAAAGCCAGTCTGGAGCCCAACTGGGCCGCCCTGCGGAGGGTGCGCCGCTCGGCCATTCCAGACGGCGTCGGCGACTGGTTGCAGGATCCCGGCTCTCTAACGGCGCGGCTGAAAAACACCTGCCCGGGCCATTTTCGGGTGCGGCTGTTGCGCCAGGAGTGGGAACGCCCCCTCTATAGCGAAACCCGTGTGTTGGGGATGCGGCGCGGAGAGGTGGCCTTTATCCGCGAGGTGGAACTGCTCTGTGACGAGACCCCCTGGGTCTTCGCCCGCACGGTGATCCCGGCCCGCAGCCTGCGCGGCCCGGCCCGTCATCTGACCCTGCTGGGAACGCGGCCGCTGGGCGAGGTGCTGTTTGCCGATCCCCGCACCCGGCGCGGTCCCATGGAGATCGCCCGTCTGTCGCCGCGCCATCCGCTGTTCGCCGCCGCCACCGCGGAGTGGGCGGAGACGCCGCATGAGATCTGGGGGCGGCGGACCCTGTTCCATCTCTCCGGGGTCCCGCTGCTGGTGAACGAGATCTTTCTGCCGTCCATACCGGAGCCCGCGATATGATCACCATCGAGGCTATCACCAACTCCTCGTTCTGGGTCGAGGCGCGCAAACGCCTGCCCAATTACATCAAACTGGTCCGGCTTCATCGGCCCATCGGCATTCTGCTGCTGCTGTGGCCCTCCATGTGGGGGCTGTGGATCGCCAGCGACGGCCATCCGCCCCTGGGGGTGCTGCTGATCTTCGTGCTGGGGGTGGTGCTGATGCGTTCGGCCGGCTGCGCCATCAACGACTACGCCGACCGCGATATCGACGGCCATGTGGAGCGCACCGTCGACCGGCCCCTCGCCACGGGACTGGTGACCCCGGGGGAGGCGGTGTGGATCTTCCTTGCCCTCAGCGGCGTGGCCTTCCTGCTGGTGCTGTTTCTCAACTGGCAGACCATCCTGATGTCCTTTGTGGCCGCCATCCTGGCGACCGCCTATCCCTTTATGAAACGCTATACCCACCTGCCGCAACTGGTTCTGGGTATCGCCTTCGGCTGGGCGGTGCCCATGGCCTTTATGGCGGTCACCGAAACCGTGCCGCCCGTGGGCTGGCTGCTGTTCGTGGCCACGGTGATCTGGGCACTGATCTACGACACCCAGTACGCCATGGCGGACCGGGATGACGATCTGCGCATCGGCGTGAAGTCCACCGCCATCCTGTTCGGGGAATATGACCGGGAGGTGATCGGCATCCTGCAGATCACCATGCTGGGGATTCTGTGGCTGGTGGGCGGCAAGGCGGACCTGGGTATCTTCTATTACCTGGGGCTGTTCGGCGCCTCCATCTCCGCCGCTTATCAGCAGATCCTGATTCGCGAGCGGGAGCCGAAGGGGTGTTTTAACGCCTTTCTCAATAATAACCTCTTCGGACTGCTGGTATTCACTGGCCTCTATTTGGACTATCTTTTTTAGCTAAACCACAAGGAGTGATCCATGAAGCTCACCAGCAGCAGCATCAGTGACGGTCAACCCATCGCCGCCGAGTTTGCGTTCTGTGTTCAGGATCCGGAAACCCATGTAACCCTGGGGTCCAACCGCAGTCCGCAACTCGCATGGCAGGATGTCCCGGACGGAACACGCTCCTTCGTGCTGATCTGTTGCGATCCGAACGTGCCCAGCAAGCCGGACGACGTAAACCAGGAGGGCCGCACGGTGCCGGCCGATCTGCCGCGTATCGACTTCTATCACTGGGTGCTGGTGGATATCCCGCAGGGGGTCACCGTGCTTGAGGCGGGCGCCGACTCCAGCGAAGTGACCGCGGGCGGCAAGGACGCAGCGCCGGGACCCCACGGCTCACGCCGCGGGATCAATAATTACACCGACTGGTTCGCGGGCGACGCGGACATGGGTGGCGATTACTACGGCTATGACGGCCCCTGTCCGCCCTGGAACGACTCCATCCCTCATCACTATCACTTTACGGTGTACGCGTTGGATCTGGCCCGCTGTCCCGTGGAGGGGCGGTTCGGCGGTCCCGAGGTGTTGGCGGCGATCCAGGGACATATCCTGGACCAGGCGAGCATCACCTGCCGCTACAGCGTCAATCCGGACGTGCCGGCTTAACGATTTTCTATAGGGTGACGATTGATATGGTTGAGTATGTGGGGGTTCACCATCCGGCCTTTGGCTCCTGCGATCTGGATGGAACCATTCGCTTCTGGCGCGACCTGCTCGGTATGCGTCTGGTCTATACCTCACGCGAGGGCGGTGGACGGCAGGTCTTTTTCTCCGTGGGCGGGGACAGCTATATCGTCTTCTTCGAATGGCCGAACGCGGTTTGTCCTCCCTATCGCCGTCATGGCGAACCTAAATCGGGCGAGCAGGGCTTTGACCATGTCGCCATTCAAGTGGCCGAAGAAGAGCAGCTTTGGGAGTTGATGGGGCGCCTGGATGCGGTGGGCATGCCCGCGGCGGATATCGTGGACCACGGCTTCTGCCTCTCGCTCTACAGCTACGATCCCAACAAGATACCCATTGAATTTCTCTGTGTGCGTGAGAGCGTGGATCTAAAGGCGAAGCCGGTATTTGCCGATCCGGAACCTTTGCCGGCCATGCTGGACGGGGCCGATCCCGTTCCCGGTCACTGGCCGGATGCGGAGGAGATTCCAGCAGAGGAACGGGAGATCAACCCGGGGGCTGGTTATGAGGATTTTATGCTGTCTGATCAGGACCTGTAGGAGACCGGTCCTTTGGGTGATTTATAGGTTGTCGTGCCCTTTTTTTGAACCGCAGAGGGTCGCTCACGGCATCCTGCCTTTCGCGATACTTGCACATCCCTGTGCATCGCGCAGTAGAGGCGTAGAGAATTTCTTTTATTGCTTCGCCTAAATAGCCTGAAGAGTTGGTGTTCCCTGCTTTGGTTTATTAATCCTTCAATATCAAAATTCAAAAACCTCTGCGTCTCCGCGGTTCAATTAGAAATACCGCAGGGTATTAATCAGACAACAGATCGTACTCATACTGTTCGATAACCAGCCGGCATGCCTCGTTGTCGGGCTTCGGTTCGCAGACGCTGCGGATCGCCTCGCACACCGCGCCGCCGAGTTCTTCCGCCACCGAGTCTACCGTGCGGGCCAGTTCGTCCCCGTCATCCGCCGGGCCGAGGATGCCGCTGAGCCGTTCCACCTGCTCCCGGCAATCCTCGTAGGCCCTCTCCCAGCGGGGCTGGGTGGCGCAGCCGCTGAATAGCAGCACTATCGCCACGGAGAGTAGTGTCCCCTTGATCCGCGGCATAGGGCTGCTCATGACGCTACTCTTTGTCCTTCTGGTATTCCCGGACGATCACCTGACAGGAATCGCTGTCCGGATCCTGTTCGCATACCTGCTTGATGGATTCGCAGGCGGCCATACCCATCGCCATGGCCATGTTGCCCATGGCCTCCACCATCGCCTGGGCTTGGGGATTCTCTTCCTCGGCCGCCTCTTGCTTCTCCTTCATCTGAGCCGCGGCCTCGGCCATGGTGGTCTTGCAATCTTCATAGGCGGCCACCCACTCGGGTTCGCCGCCGCAGCCGTTGAGGCCGAGCAGCAGGAGGGCGGTGATGGTTATCGGAAGAGCTTTTATGTTCATGGAATGGTTCCTTGTTGCCAATATATGGGAGATCCGAATCGCTCAGAGGTTCCCTAAATCATTTTCCGCAGTTCGTACTCGAGGATGCCTTCCGCACCCGCCCGTTTGAGTTGCGGGATCAGGCTGCGCACCTCCTTGCTGTCCACCACCGTCTCCACCGCCAGCCACTCCCGGTCCGAGAGGTGGTTTACGGTGGGGGCGTGCAGGCTGGGCAGCATGGCGACCACCTCGTCCAGCTTGCTGGCGGGGACGTTCATCTTCAGCGCCACCTTCTGGCGCGCCTTCAGGGCCGCCTGCAGCATGAGGGCGATCTGTTCGATCTTCTCTTTTTTCCAGGGATCGGCCAGGGCCTGCTTGTTGGCGATAAGCCGGGTCTCGGTGTGCAATAAATCACAGACGATGCGCAGGCCGTGGGCCTTGATGGTGCTGCCGGTCTCGGTGATCTCCACCACTGCGTCCACCAGCCCCTCCACCACCTTCGCCTCGGTGGCGCCCCAGGAGAACTCCACCTGGGCATTGATGTTGCGATCCTCCAGGTAGCGTTTGGTGAAGCCCACCAGTTCGGTGGAGATCTTCTTGCCCTCCAGGTCCTCCACCGACTGGATGGGGGAGTCCTTGGGCACCACCAGCACCCAGCGGCAGGGCTGGTCGGAACTCTTGGAATAGATCAGTTCGCAGATCTCCTCCACATCGGCGTCGGTCTCCAGGATCCAGTCGTGGCCCGTGAGCCCCAGGTCCAGGGTGCCGTTTTCCACATAGGGCGCCATCTCCTGGGAGCGCACCAGGGCGCAGCTGATCTCCGGGTCGTCGATATCGGGGAAGTAGTTGCGTGAGCGGGGTTTAATATGCCAGCCGGCCTGGGCGAAGAGGGAGATGGTGGCGGCCTCAAGGCTTCCCTTGGGCACTCCGAGTTTCAGTTGTTGCATGGCGGGACCTGTATCGCTTGTTGTTTTGTGCCGTTATTGTCCGTGTTACGCCGGGGTTTGCCAACCGTGATCAGGGCGTACGCGCGAAGAGCCATACATCCACCCGCCGAACACCTTGGCGTTTCAACAGCCGGGCCAGTTCCCGCACCGTGTGGCCCGTGGTCATCACATCATCCACCAGGGCCACGTGGCGCGTAGAAATTTCACCCTGGACCTTGAAAGCGCCGCGGACGTTCTTGTGCCGTTCCTTCTTGTGCAGGGAGGACTGGGGAGGGGTGGGGCGTACCCGGCGGCAACTGGTGAAGTCCAGAGGGATAGCCAGTCGGTGGCTCAAGGGCCGGGCCAGCTCCAGGGCCTGGTTATAGCCACGCTCCTTCAGGCGGCTCGGGTGCAGGGGAACCGGGATCAGCAATTCGGGTATTTCGTCCATCCTCGGTTCCACATGGTCCAGCAGCAGCTCCGCCATGAGACGGCTGTAGGCCAGCTTTTGATAAAACTTCAGACCGCCGATCAACTCCGCAATGGGATGTTGGTACAGGAAAGGGGCCAGGCAGCGGTCGAAGGGCGGTGTCTTATTACGGCATTCGCCACACAGGGAGTCAGTGGGCGCCTCGGCCGGCAGGGGCAGGGCGCAACGGCGGCAGGGATTGTGGTTACGGGGCAGGTCGGTGCGGCAGTGGGGACAGAGATCAAGGCCTTCGCTCCCTGGCGTGCCGCACAACAGGCAGGTGGGGGGATAGATGCGGCGCTGTATAGAATCTATCCAGTTGTAAACCATTGAGATCCTTCTCCGTTGACAGCGGGCGGGCATTCCTTACCATTAGCGGGCTTGCCGTTCAGACGGCGCGATTATACCCGTTTTCAAGGAAATCCAAGACCATGCATGACCTGGAGCTACGCCACGACTGGGAACTGGAAGAGATCGAATCCCTGCTGGATCTCCCCTTCAACGATCTGATCTTCCGCGCCCACTCCCTCCATCGCGCCCATTTCGACCCCAACCGGGTGCAGGTGAGCAGCCTGCTCAGCATCAAAACGGGGGCCTGTTCCGAGGACTGTGGCTACTGCTCCCAGAGCGCCAAGAACGCCTCCGACCTGGAGCAGGAGAAGCTGCTGCCCCTGGAGGAGGTGGTGAAGGCGGCCCAGGCGGCCAAGGCGAAGGGCTCCAATCGCTTCTGCATGGGGGCGGCATGGCGCAATCCTACGGACGCCAACCTGGAGCGGGTGATCGAGATGATCCAGGCGGTGCGCGACCTGGGTATGGAGACCTGCGTCACCCTCGGCATGCTCACCGGCGATCAGGCCCAAAAGCTCAAGTCGGCGGGCCTCGACTATTACAACCACAACCTGGACACCTCCCCCGAGTTCTACGGCAACGTCATCTCCACGCGCACCTTCGAGGACCGGCTGGAGACCCTGGCCCATGTGCGTGATCAGGGGATCAACATCTGCAGCGGCGGCATCCTCGGCATGGGCGAGACACGCCGTGACCGCGCCTCCATGCTGCGGGAGTTGGCCAACCTGCCCAAGCATCCGGACTCGGTGCCCATCAATATGCTGGTGCAGGTGGAGGGGACGCCGCTGCATGGCACCGAGGCGCTGGACCCCTTCGAGTTCATCCGCACTATCGCCGTGGCCCGTATCCTAATGCCCAAGTCCCATGTGCGGCTCTCCGCCGGGCGCGCCGACATGAGTGATGAGATGCAGGCCCTCTGCTTCCTGGCCGGGGCCAACTCCGTGTTCTATGGCGAACGGCTGCTCACCACCGACAACCCTGAGGCGGATGAGGACCGGCAGCTGTTTGACCGGCTCGGTATGCAGTTCGAGACCTCGGCGGAGCTGCAGGCCACCGAAAAGGAGTGCGACAACAAACGGCAGCTGCGGCTGGCGGCTGAGTTCGCTGAATAGGTGTGGGTTCTGGGTCGGTGATCTTTTCTTTTTTGAACCGCAGAGGCGCAGAGGCGCAGAGATTTTTTATTGCACCAGTTCGTGCAAACTGGAAACAACCGCGATCAACCGAAAGACCGCACCTGCTAAAAACAGGGGCAGCAATAAGTAGTTTTCTCTGCGCCTCTGCGTCTCTGCGGTTCAGTCTTTTATGAAGTTGCTTCGAGACAAGCTGGAACAGCGAAAGCGGGACCACCTCTACCGCAGCCGCCGGGTGGCCGATTCCGCCCAGGGGCCGGTGATGGTGGTGGACGGCCGTTCCGTGCTGACTTTCTGCAGCAACGACTATCTGGGGCTGGCCAACCACCCCGAGGTGATCGCGGCCCTGCAGCAGGGGGCGGAGCGCTGGGGCGTGGGCAGCGGCGCGGCCCATCTGGTGAACGGCCACAGCAGCGCCCACCACGCCCTGGAGGAGGAGCTGGCAGAATTCACGGGCCGTCCCCGGGCACTGCTCTTCTCTACGGGCTACATGGCCAACCAGGGGATCATCACTGCCCTGCAGGGCCGGGGCGACGCCATCTACGAGGATCGGCTCAACCACGCCTCCCTTATCGATGGCGGGCTCTTGTCCCGCGCCCGATTCCACCGCTTTGCCCACGCTGATGCGGAGGCGTTGCACGAAGCGCTGCAGGGGCAGGAACAGGGCGCGGCGCTGGTCGCCAGCGACGGGGTATTCAGTATGGACGGGGATCTGGCCCCGCTGCCGGAATTATCCAAAGCCTGCATGGAGCAGAAGGCGTGGCTGTTGGTGGATGATGCACACGGCCTGGGTGTAATAGGCAGAGAGGGCAGGGGAACGTTGGATCACTTCGGCCTGGGCCTGGACGAGGTCCCCATCCTGATGGGCACCCTCGGCAAGGCCTTCGGCACCTTCGGCGCCTTCGTGGCGGGTTCGGAAGAGTTGATCGAGACCCTGATCCAGCAGGCGCGCAGCTACATCTACACCACCGCGCTCCCGCCCGCCGTGGCCGAGGCTACCCGTGCCGCTTTGGCTCTGGTGCGGCAAGAGGAGTGGCGAAGGGAGCGGCTGCGGGATCTCATTACCCGTTTTCGCAAAGGGGCTGAGGAACTGAGCCTGCCGCTGATGGCATCGGAGACCCCCATCCAGCCCATCCTGGCGGGCAGCGCCGAACAGGCCCTGGCCTGGAGCCGCGCCCTGGAGGAGCAGGGAATCCTGGTCACCGCCATCCGTCCGCCCACCGTGCCCGAGGGGAGCGCGCGGCTGCGCATCACCCTCTCCGCCGCCCACGGCGACGAACACCTGGATCGCCTGCTCGGCGCATTGGAGTCGCTGCCAAGAGGCGAAAAACCGTGAGGCTCCACAGCACCACCATCGGAACGGGCGAGGATCTGCTCCTGCTCCACGGCTGGGGTATGAACCGCGCCATCTGGGGCGATTTTCCCCATGCGCTGGCGGAGCGTTTCCGGGTAACCCTGGTGGAACTGCCGGGCCACGGCGGGAGCGGGTATGACCCCGTCCGCACCTCGCTGGAGGCGTGGGCCGAGGCCGTGCTTGCCATGGCGCCAGAACGCGCGGTATGGATCGGCTGGTCCCTCGGCGCCTCGATAGCGCTGCAGGCCGCCCTCACCCAACCTGAGCGGGTCTCCGCCCTGGTGGCCCTGGCGGGCACCCCGCGTTTCGTACAGGGGGAGGCGTGGCCCCACGCCATGGCGCAGGAGACCTTGCAGCAGTTCGCCGCCGCTCTACAGACAGATCATCGCCAGACCCTGGAGCGGTTTCTCTCCCTCCAGGTGCAGGGTGACAGCGAGGCGCGCCGGATGCTGCGCACCCTGCGTCAGGAGCTGTTCAGTCGTCCTGAACCCAATCCAAAGGCGCTGGAGAACGGGCTGGATCTGTTGCGCGATGTGGATCTGCGCCAACAGTTGAAAGCGATTCCCTGTCCCACCCTCTGGCTACTGGGTGAGCGCGACACCCTGGTGCCCGCGGCCATGGCCGGGACATTGAGGGCGCTACAGCCCGGGGCGCGGATCGAGGTGGTGCCGCAAGCGGCCCACACCCCCTTTCTGTCCCATCCCGAGGCGTGCCTGCAGCGGCTGGACGATTTCTTACAGGAACGCGCATGACGAACCCCATCGACAAGGCACAGGCCCGCCGCGCCTTTTCCCGGGCGGCGGAGCGCTACGACGAGGTGGCGGTGCTGCAGCAGGAGACGGGGCAGCGCATGATCGAGCGGTTGCAGCTGGTGAAGATGCAGCCGCAATCGATCCTCGACGTGGGCGCAGGCACGGGTGTCGCCACCGAGGAGCTGATGCGGCGCTATCCCAAGGCGCGCGTGACCGCCCTCGACTTCGCCCTGCCCATGCTGCAGCGGACGCGCAAACGGGGCCGCTGGCTGCGCCGTCCCCGCTGTGTCTGCGGCGATCTGGATCACCTCCCTTTCGCGGACCACAGCTTCGACCTGATCTACTCCAACGCCGCCCTGCAGTGGAGCAACGACCTGGAGCACAGCTTCGGCGAGTTCTTGCGGGTGCTGCGCCCGGGCGGGCTGCTCATGTTCACCACCTTCGGGCCGGACACCCTGAAGGAGCTGCGCGCCGCCTGGAGCGCGGTGGACAATCACCCCCATGTGAGCCGCTTCCCCGATATGCACGACGTGGGAGACGCCCTGGTGCGCAGCCGTTTCGCGGCGCCAGTGATGGACGTGGACCGCATGACCCTCACCTACCGCGAGGTGGAGGGGCTGATGCGCGACCTCAAGGTGCTGGGCGCCCACAACGTCACCAGCGGCCGCCACCGCGCCCTGACCGGCAAGGGCCGGATGGAGGCCATGCGGGCGGCCTACGAGGGGTTTCGGAGCGATGGCCTGCTGCCCGCCAGCTACGAGGTGGTCTATGGCCACGCCTGGGCGCCAGATGACGCCGCGCGGGCCGGGAGCGGGTCGGAACGTGCGGTCAGGGTCCCCCTGAGCGATCTGCAACGTCCCTGATCCATGGGGAAGAATCGGCTGATCTCCATTGCTGGCCCACTTAATCCCCTCTCCCTCAGGGAGAGGGTTAGGGTGAGGGGATCTGAAAGAAAAGCTAATGCTTTGTTTTTATTGATCCCCTCATCCTGTCCTTCTCCCTGGGGGAGAAGGGACTCACTAGCTTCTATTTTCATGTCTCAAACTCCCGTGAACCTGCAAAAGCCTGATGGCATAAAGGATTGCAGCCTTACAAAGCAAACCATATGGGACAGCAATGGCTGATCCCTACGAAAAATGAGGGGTTGTTCCGTGTATTTTTTTACCGCGCCGTCATGATAGGCTTGGAATTCATAGAGAAAGGACGGCTATAGATCGTGTCGGAAAATTTGATTTATGAGCAGCCGCTCAACGAAAGGATGCGGACGCTGCTGCGGCTCGAGTTCCTGTTCAAGCAGCTCGATTACCACCTGCAAGGCGAAAGCTACTGGGATACCCGCGCGGCGATGAATACGCTGCTGGATCTCCAGGCCTTTGCCGTGGCCCGCACCGACCTGAAGAGTGATCTGGCCATGGAGGTGGATCGCCAGATCAAGAGCCTGCGGCGCCTGCGTGAGAGTCCGGGGGTGGACGGCGAGCGGCTCCATGAAGTCCTCACCGATCTCGAGGGCATCGGCAGCGGCCTGAAGAACGACAACCGAAACATCTCCGTGCAGATGAAGAATAACAAGTTTCTCAACGCCATCCGCAATCGCAGCACCATCCCCGGCGCCAGTTGCAGTTTCGATATCCCCTTCTTCCATCAGTGGCTGCTGTCGCCAAGCGAACAGCGGGCGGCGGACATCGCCGGCTGGGTAGAGGCGCTGCAGCCGATCCATCAGGCCGCCGACCGGGTGCTGCAACTGGTGCGCAGCAGTAACCATCCGCACAAGGTCACGGTCACCAAGGGGTTGCTGGAACAGGACCTCCCCTCCGACCGCCCCTGCCAGATGATCCGCATCGGCCTCCCTCCCGCCTGCGGCTGTTATCCCGAGATCAGCAGCGGCAAGCACCGTTTCCTATTGCGCCTGCTGCAAAGACCCAATCTCGGGGAGTCTCCCGTTCATATTCAGGAGGATGTGGAGATGGAGCTGACCCTGTGCGTAATGTGATGCGCCGGGCCGGGTGATTCCATGGCGGGTTATTTCATAACCGGGACCGACACGGGCTGCGGCAAGACCGAGATCACTCTGGGACTGATGGCCCTGCTGCAATCCAGAGGCTATAGCGTACTGGGCATGAAGCCTGTGGCCTCGGGCGCGGAACCGACCCCCGATGGGCTGCGAAACGAAGACGCCCTGCGCATTCAGGCCCAGGGCTCACAAGCGATCCCCTATCAGCAGATCAACCCCTACGCCTTCCAGCCGCCCATCGCCCCCCACCTGGCCGCGGAACAGCAGGGAGAGACCATCCGTTTCGACCATCTGAAGGCCTGTTATCAGGAGTTGGCGAAACAGGCGGAGCATGTCCTGGTGGAAGGGGTGGGCGGCTGGCGGGTGCCCCTGGGCCCGGATGGCGATGTCGCCCATCTGGCCGCCGCGCTTGAACTGCCAGTCATCCTGGTGGTGGGCCTGAAACTCGGCTGCATCAACCACACCCTATTGACCGTGGATGCCATTCAGGCCTCTGGCTGCACCCTGCTGGGTTGGGTGGGCAACCAGACCGATCCAACGATGGCTGCGCGGGATCAAAACCTAGTTACCCTGAAAGTGCAGATTCATGCGCCCTGTCTGGGGGTAGTGCCTTATCTCGACAACCCCTCGGCCGATGAAGTAGCCGGTCATATACACTGGTTTTCTGAGTAGCTATCCTTTGGCATCAGAATCGCATTCGTCTACTCCAGCGTAATAGGTGGAAGCATTCTGGAAGATTATCGGGTACCTTTCTAGCTACTCCGCGTGACCCGGCGAATTATTGGGACCTGGTCGGATAGTCCGGCAATAGGCGTGTTAGTGTGCGATGTTCCCACTACTTAGAATGGTTAGGCGAAATAAATGAACCAGAGAGCACTATCTTCACTTGGCCTTGTGGGTATAGCGGTAGTGTTGGCGGCTGGAGGTTTTAGTGTCAAATCTCATGGCGGTCTAGTCTCTATCTCGTTGCCGCCTGCAACTCTTGTTGCTTGGGTGTTTTTTGTGCTTTCGCTTGCCTCTCTTAAAGTAAAAGTTTCAATACGGGGTGTTAAAAATGCGCCTTGGTGGAAAAAGTCGTTATCGTTTATATACGATTTCTTTGTGTTCTTTGGGTCGTTGTTTATACCGCTGACCTTTCTATACCTAGTGGCAGGGTTGGGTGGTTTGCCTTCGCCTTGGTTAATAGAAGAGGCTGTGGTACCAAAAGGTATAATTATAGATGTGATAGGGGTGGTTTGTTTTATAGTATTTTGGGGTGGGATGGGTCTTGCGCTACATCCAAATGTGCGTACTCCAGGTATGATTTTATTAAATATTGATTTGCGTCTTGAAGAGCCTGCTTCAATAGTAAGAATTGCATTATTTGGGGTGTTTCGCTATTACGGTGTGTTTATTCCTTTGTTTAATGTTTTTGCGCAAGGCTTAACAGTTAGCGGAACGGAAAATGATGCCTAATAATAAGTTCAACAACGCCGGTTAACCTGGCGTTAAAAGTCAGATTCAGTGCAACTTGAACAGCGACAACAATCCGCGATCGCATGGACCTTGCTGCCAGTTATCGTTATCTGGCTGATCAATGGCATCTACCTGTCCGCGCTCGCTAAAGTTAGCGTTACGGCGTTTTGGCTGGCAGATTTTTGTCAATGGATTATAGTGCCGACGGCCCTCTTGATGATTCTCGCTCGCAAGGCGGTATTGCCAGAACACTACGGCTTCGACAGGGCAGGTCTCGACTGGCAATCTTTGCTTGTTGGCGCGTTCTGGTCATTTTTCACAATAGCCATCGCCTTCTTTGGTGCGCGGGATCTTTCATGGATACTCCTTGGGTACCCGAACGGCTTCTTTAGCTTTCCTGGTGTTTTCCCAAGCGGCGTAATGCGCCATGTTGTCTGGCTCTACTCATCTGCTACGGCCGGGATTGTGGAGAGCGTGTTCTTTATCGGCTTGCCGTGGCTGCTGTATCGCCAGGTTCGCTCTAACCCGTCAAGGGTGTTCTTTTCTCTCTTGGCTGCGGTTGTGTTCGCTATAGCACACTGGGAGCAAGGCGCGCATGTGGTTGTCGGTGCCTTCTTTGCCAATCTCGTCGCCTGTTTCTGGTTCTTTAGGCTCGGCACGCTATGGCCTGTCGTAGTAGGCCACATACTGGTCGATCTGGTTGCCTTTGCTTAGTTCAACCAAAGATCGCATTACAGGCAGCGGAAGTTATTCAATAAACGAGGCAGAATGAAAAAATAATCTCTGCGTCTCTGCGGTTCAAAAAGAAAAGCGCGCAGAACCCATCGTGGGACAGGGTCCCACCCTACGAATCGGGTGAACAAGCCTTAGCGTGTAGAGCTGGAATCCTGAACCGCCCGGCGGCCCCAGGTCCAGACATAGTCCACACCGCTCGCCAGGGTGGTGGCCAGGGTGAGCCAGATCAGTCCCTGGATCAGCGGCTGGGGCAGGGCGAACAGCCCCTTGTCCAGAACGATGGTGAGCACCAGCGCGATCTGGACCACGGTGTTGAGTTTGCTGATCAGGCTGGGTTCGGCGTCCACCCGTTTGATCCGGAAGTAGTAGAGGGTGGCGCCGCTCACGATCACCAGGTCACGGATGATGACGGCGAACACCAGCCAGCAGGGGATCAGGCCGAGCAGGCCGAGGGTGAAGAAGGAGGAGACCAGCAGCACCTTGTCGGCCACCGGGTCCAGGATGCCGCCGAGGTGGCTGCTCCAGTCGTAGCGTTTGGCCAGGTAGCCGTCCAGGCCGTCGGAGAATCCGGCCACTACGATCAACAGCAGCGCCAGGTCGAAGCGCTGTTCCAGCAGCGCCCAGACGATGGGCGCGGCCATGATGATGCGCAGAATGCTGATCAGATTTGGAATGTCCCGACGGTTCAAGGCTGTAACCGATAGTAGAGTACTATCTCTCCTCCCTCTGGTGCCGCTGCCGTATCGATTTGATCCTTGCCATCCGTAGTCTCCGTTTCCTGGCCCGCTGGACGCGGTTCCGATTGTAGAAGGCTACCCAGTGCGATCTCCTGCTGCAACACCTCTTTGCCGTTGGTGATCAGCAGTTCGTAGACCACCGCGTCCGGTTCGGCGTGAAACAGGTCGGCCTGTTCCACCGAATCCAGCTGTACCAGGAAGTCGCTGACCCGCTCGTAGTCGTCCAGCTGCTGGATGCCGGCCACATGGACGCGTATCCGGGATTGATCGCCCCGCTCGCGGATCGGCGCAAATTTCGCCGCCAGTTGATCGGCCAGGCTTTGTACGCCCATGTTTACCGCTTCGGCCCGGTCCGCGCCCTGGCCGTTCCAACTGCTGGCGCCGGTATCGGGATAGAGGATCCAGTGGGCCTGCCACCCCTGGTCCCCTTTGGACGTCAGACGCCCCACCAGGATCAGGTCCGCTTCATAGCGTTGGGACGCCGCACGGACGTTGGCCGCGAAATCCCCCCACAGTTCGCCGGCCGGCAGGGCCGCCCGGTCGGTCAGGTCCATGAGGGGGAAGGCCGCCGTCAGGCCCCGTTTCTCCATCGCCGTCTCCACCTCCGCAAACAGCGCGGGATCCAGCTCTGGCGCGGCGACACGGCGTTTCCCCTGTTCTTCCACCCCGAGCCAGAACAGCACCATGGGACGGCTGACGCCCCATACGGGCAACCCCTGTTCATGCAGCAGCCGATTCACCGCCTGCTCGTCAAACCGCGTCTTGAGCAGGCGCGCTCCTTCGCTGGTGTGTTCATAACGGTACTGGCGCACATAGCCCGCGGCCGATTTCAGCTTCTCCTCCAGCTTGCCGCGGGCCACGATATCCCTGTGCCCCGTCACCTTGATCAGGACCTGTCCCAGCGCCTCAATAATGGCGGCGCCGCGTTGTTCCGCCTCCTGTCCCTGTACCGGGACCGCGGTTTCATACAGCCCCTGCACCTCCACGGCGTTTGCCGCGCCAAAAAAGGACAGAAGCAGGGCCAACAGGGGGGAACGGAGAACGGCAATGGAGACGGGGGAGGTGGTAGTTATCATTAGAACCTCTGAAATTTTGGTGGGAAATTCTAGCGCGCCCACTCCCGTCTGTCTAAACGGGCTGGCCCTAATGATTTTCTCCGCCCCCCAGGATTGGTAGAATCCCCCCTCTTTCTTCCCTTCCGCCCGCTCAGGAGCACGCCTTGGACAACAGCGAACACCAGGACCCCACCAGCGCCATCAGTTACCGCGATGCAGGTGTCGATATCGACGCCGGAAACGCCCTGGTAGAGCGCATCAAGCCCATCGTAAAGAACACCTTCCGCCCCGGTGTCATGACCGGCCTGGGAGGATTCGGCGCCCTGTTCGAGCTGCCCCTGGACCGCTACCGCAACCCGGTGCTGGTTTCGGGCACCGACGGCGTGGGAACCAAGCTGAAGCTGGCCCTGGCCCTCGGCCGCCATGACACCATCGGCATCGATCTGGTGGCCATGTGCGTGAACGATATCGTGGTGACGGGGGCGGAACCCCTCTTTTTCCTCGACTACTACGCCACGGGCAAGCTGGACGTGGATGTGGCCACCGACGTGGTGCGCGGCATCGCCAAGGGATGCGAGCTGGCGGGCGCGGCCCTCACGGGCGGCGAGACCGCCGAGATGCCCGGCATGTACGACGCGGGTGAGTACGACCTGGCGGGCTTCTCCGTGGGTATCGTCGAAAAGGATCAGATCATCTCCCCCGAGCGGGTCACCGCTGGCGATGTCCTGATCGGGCTTGCCTCCTCCGGCCCCCACTCCAACGGCTACTCCCTGATCCGCAAGATCCTCGAGGTCAGCGGCGCTGATCTGGCGCAGGATCTGGACGGCCGGCCACTGGGCGAGGCGCTGCTTGCGCCCACCCACATCTATGTCAAATCCCTGCTGGCGCTAAAGGAAGAGATCGACATCCACGCCCTGGCCCACATCACGGGCGGCGGCCTGCCGGAAAACCTGCCCCGGGTGCTGCCCGCCGGGACCCGGGCGGTGATCGACGCCGCCTCCTGGGAGCGGCCCGCGGTATTCCGCTGGCTGCAGGAGCAGGGCAACGTGGTGGAGTCGGAGATGCTGCGCACCTTCAACTGCGGCGTGGGCATGGTGGTGTGCGTGGCGGAACAGGACGCCGAGCGCGCCCTGGAACTGCTTGCCGCCAACGGCGAGACCGCCTGGCGTCTGGGCCGCATTGAGGCCTCTACGGACGCCCCGGCGGTGGAAGTGATCAACGGATAAGCGGCATGACCCAGCAGAAACTCCCCATCGTAGTTCTGATCTCCGGCAGCGGGAGCAACCTGCAGGCCATCATCGACGGCGCGGCCAACGGCCTGCCGGTGGAGATCCGCGCGGTGATCAGCAACCGGGCGGACGCCTTCGGCCTGGAGCGGGCCGAGAAGGCCGGGATCGAGACCCGGGTGCTGCCCAATGGCGACTATCCCGATCGGGACGCCTATGACCAGGCCCTGGGCGACCTGATCGAAGAGTTCCAGCCCGGCCTGGTGATCCTGGCCGGTTTCATGCGCATCCTCACCGCCAGCCTGGTGGAGCGCTTCGAGGGGCGCATGCTCAACATCCATCCCTCCCTGCTGCCCAAACACCGCGGCCTGCACACCCATCAAAAGGTTCTCGATGCCGGGGAACCTGTGCACGGCGCGACTGTCCATTTCGTAACCGAGGAACTGGACGGCGGCCCCCTGATTATTCAGGCCCGGGTGCCGGTGGAAGCGGATGACACCGCGGACACCCTGGCGGCCCGGGTGCTCACCCAGGAGCACATCATCTATCCCACCGCCATCCGCTGGTTCGCCGAAGGGCGGCTCAGGATGGAGAATGGCAGGGTGATCAAGGACGGTGAGACGCTGCAGGCCCCGGTCCCCATGGAATACGGAGAGAGACCACCGCAATGAAACACTATCTGGTTGCACTGTGCCTGACCCTTGGCGGATGGAGTGCCGCCCTGTCTGCCGAACCGGCCCCGCAGGTGGCCATGCAACCTTTTCAGGCGACATACTCGG
This sequence comes from Sedimenticolaceae bacterium, assembly GCA_050295355.1. Lineage (GTDB taxonomy): Bacteria > Pseudomonadota > Gammaproteobacteria > Chromatiales > Chromatiaceae > CBFDBF01. The sequence goes on along the minus strand of JBNKPL010000004.1, from coordinate 921 downwards.
TGCGGGTGGGCAATATCCCCGCCGGCGAGGTGAAAGTGTCCCTGGAACTGACCAAGGACGGCGGTTACCGCTATAGCCAGCACTCCATACCTCAGGGTTTGGCGGCCTTTCTCACCAGCACCGAGGTCACCGAGGTCAGCGAAGGGCGCGTTGAGGGCCAGCAGATCATCCCCGCCCGCTACAACTACCAGCGTGAAAAGTCGAAAAACGCCAAACGCGTTGAACTGCATTTCGATTGGGAGTCCGGCCAGGTGACGGACAACGCCGCGAAACCCAAGTGGTCCCTCAAGATGCCCGCCGGAACCCAGGACAAATTCAGCAAACAGCTGGCCATGGTGTTCGCCATGAACGCCGAACCGCGCGATGTCTCTTTTCCGGTCGCCGACCGGGGCCATATCAAGACCTATCACTTCCGTCCCAAGGGCAAGGAGACGGTCAAAATCGGCAAGAAGAGCTACAGCACCATCCGCGTGGACCGCTCCAAGAATGACAAGCCCACCAGCGGAACCCTATGGGTCGCCCCCAAGCTTCATTATCTGCCAGTAAAGGTGGAGAAACCGGAGCGGGGGAATACCTTTGTGATGGAGTTGGTGTCGGTGAAGTGGCAGCAGCCGGGGGCGAAGTTGGCCGCGAATTGATTCCGCGGGGCGTCGAAGTCCATCGCCTCGAAGAAAAGCCCACAGAGTATAACCCTGCTCCAGTCCGTAGGGTGGGGTCCTACCCCACCATTCACCTTGGTCCGATATCTGTAATCAGTTGTTCGTTCAGGTTGCGGTAACCAATTTCACAGCCCATCCATCTCGGGGCTCTATTCTCACTTCATTGCAAGGCTGCGAGCCCCTTTCTTTTGCTTGTCCAAAAGAAAGGGGCGAAAGAAAAGGACACCCGGGTATTCCGCCCTACGGGTTCCCTGCGCTTCTC
>JBNKPL010000003.1:0-58598 GCA_050295355.1 Sedimenticolaceae bacterium | reverse complement strand
GATCCTCGTCGATAAGTCTCCTTCTATAGTAAGACTAAAAGCTCGCATGGACCAGGCGGAACAGATGTTTAAGGAGCCAAAATTTATACACTTGGTTCGTCATCCGGGAGCTGTGATCGAGTCTTTGGATAGGATGAGGAATGTAATTAAGACGAGGGTCAGCAGTGGCAAAGAGGATCGTTTGACCAGGCTAAAGTTATTTGAAGCCGACTGGCGTGAGCAAAATAGCATTACCCAGGAGTTTTTGTCTGGTATACCTGCCAATAGGAATATGAGGGTGCAGTACGATGATCTGGTCCGCGATCCGCAGATGGTAATGCAGAGGGTCGCGGATTTCATCGGTGTCGACTATGAAGAGTCTATGATTGACCCGTATTCAGGTGACAGGCTAATGGCTGGTACTGGAGATCCAAATATTACCAGTCGTAATAAAGTAGACCCGTTATTGGTGGATTCCTGGAGAGAAAAGCTAGGGTACTATGTATTTGAAAATGAAACGTTGGATATTGCCAGTCAGTTGGGTATTGATATCTGATTGTTGGATGTCAGGTTTTATGTGGACAACCAGGCCATGTTTTATGGGTAACCCGCGAGACTAGACGGCTGCGGTCGATTTGTTTTGGATGATATGTTGGCGGTGTTGGTTATTAGATCAGCTTAGCCAACTAGAAGCGCTAATCAGAATAAGCAGACCTACCCAGGCGACCATGGATCGCCACACAAGCGCTAGAGCCACTTCCGCCGCATGCGAGGGCACATGATCCTCCAGGTCATCATCCTCGTGACTGGTTCCCAGTCCGGCCGCTCCCAGTCCCGTGTTCGCCAGTATTTCACCTGCGCTTTTTTCGAGTGGGGCGTCTCGCTCTGCTTCGTTATCTCCGCGCCAGCCGATAATGGCCTCCTGGAAGTTGCCGGCTATGGCATAGGTGGCGGCGGTTGCACGGGCGGGCAGCCAGTCGAGGATCTCCAGCAGGCGGTTGAGGTCAGTGGAGAACTCCTGATCATTTGCGGTCTGCTCGGTGGAGAGGGACTCTAGTTTGTGGCTGAGACGGTAGAGGAGTGCGCCGATGGGGCCCAGGATGATGAACCAGAACAGCACGCCGAAGATGCGGTAACAGGCGTGTTCCAGGATGGCGCGGGCGAGGTTTCTTCCGTACCCACTCCCTTGAGAGGCTTTATCTGTAACCAGATCCGATACGATGGTTTTGGCCTGCTCTTCGCCACCCCTGTCCCAGGTGTCGATGAATTCGGTAACCTGTTGGTCAAGATCGCGGGGGCCGAGGGAGTAGAGGAGGATGGCGATACCGAACAGGAGTTCAGGGACGCCGCCCAACATTCCATCCAACAGGACTTGCAGCAGTCCCACGATCAACAGCGGAGGTAGTAGCAGTGCGATGACACCGACCGCGCCTTCGCTTACCGCTTGGCCCCAGCGCTGTTCCCGAAGCCACTCCAGATAGCCGCTGAACCAACTAAAGCGGCGGTAGTTCTCCTGCTCCAGAAGAAAGCGTTCGGCGGCCAGGGCGAGGATGATCGCTAGGGTGGTCATGGGGTGCCAGCTCCTTTTTTGTTATGGGGATTCTATCCTTCGCTTAACAGCGTGTGAAGCCGTGGCCAGTCAAAGGCCGGTCCCGGATCGGTCTTGCGTCCCGGCGCGATATCGCTGTGTCCGACGATCCTGGATGCCGTGATAGCTGGATACTCTTCGATAATGCTGCGTATGGCGTTTGCCAATGTTTGGTATTGCTCTTGTGTATAAGGAAGATCGTCGGTTCCCTCCAGTTCGATGCCGATAGAGAAGTCGTTGCACCGCTCGCGGCCTTCAAAGCTGGATTGTCCGGCATGCCAGGCGCGGTGCGTGAAGGGTACATACTGGGTCAGTTCTCCGTCGCGGCGAATCAACAGATGGGCGGAGACTTTGAGGTCTGCAATCTCCGCGAAGTAGGGATGTGTTTCGGGCGTCAGCCGGTTGTGAAACAGGTCGTCAATCCAGGGACCGCCGAACTCGCCCGGCGGCAGGCTGATGTTGTGGATCACCAACAGGTCTACCGCCACGCCGTCCGGACGTGCGTCCTGATTGGGTGACGGGTGGAAGAGGGCGTTGCTCAGTACGCCATCAACTATTTCTCCCATTTGTCCTTTAGCCCCTTCACTACCATATCGGTAAAACTGACGATGCCGATCACCTCGCGGTTTTCCACCACTGGCGCCCGTGACAGGTCAAAACGGGCGAACAGGCGTGCGCAGTAGCGGATGTCCATCTCGGGGTCGATGGTGATCACCGGCTTGGACATGATCTCATAGATGTTCACCCGGTCCGGCGAGCGGTCCACGGCCAGCACATGTCTGGCGATATCCGACAACATCACCATGCCGTACTCGTCGTTTTCGTCGCGCTTTTTCACGATCAGCGAGTGGGTCTCCATGTGCATCATCGTGGCGAGGGCCTCATGAACGGTGGCCATCCCATCCACCATGTCGAAGCGGGTCTTCATTACGTCGCGTACCCGTGTGGGTTGTTTGTCGCTCATATCTTTTCCTCTACACTGCTGGCCAGTTTTCTGATTTGATGGGTGATGCCCACCGCATCTTCCACATCCACCTGAAAGGCGATGCCGGTGCCCGGCTTTTCGTCAAACTCGCCGACCCTGGATATGGTTTCCAGGATATGGCGGCTCATGTGTTCCTCCACCAGCAACAGGACCACATCCCGCTGAACTTCCAGGTTAAGACCGAAAAAGGTCTTGCTCTTCTTCACCCCTTCTCCACGCGCCTGATTGATCACCGTGGATCCGGTGGCTCCCGCGTCCCTTGCGGCTTCCAGCACCAGATTGGTTTTGGAGTCCTCAATAAGGGAGATAATCAATTTAAAGTGCATAGTCAGCCTCCTTCGTCATGGTTGGTTCCCCGGAGGGATTTCCTTGCCCACCAGTCACTGAGCTGTGCATATCCCATAACGCTCATGATTGGGAACAGACTGGCAAAGGCGATCAGGCCGAATCCGTCCAACAAGGGATTGCGGCCTGGAATACTGTGGGAGAGTCCCAGCCCCAGTGCCGCCACCAGCGGTACGGTCACGGTGGAGGTGGTAACCCCTCCGGAGTCGTAGGCCAGGGCGATGATGGGTTTAGGGCAGTATATGGTTTGGATAATCACCACGATATATCCCCCGATGATGTAGTAGTGTAGCGGCGTGCCGCTGACGATGCGGAAGGCGCCGAGAGTGATGCCAACGGCGACGCCGATGGCCACGGCCATGCGCAGTCCCCAAGTGCCAACCGCGCCGCCGGACACCTGATTGGCCTTGATGGCGACGGCGATCAGCGAGGGCTCCGCAATGGTGGTGGAGAAGCCAATGGCGAAGGCGAACAGATAGAGCCACAGGTAGTGATGCTCTTCAGAACCCGGCTGGGTGCCCAGAAACTCGGGCGCCGTTAATTGATCCGCCATCAGCCGGCCCAGGGGGAACAGCGCCTGTTCCAGGCCTTGAAGAAAAAACGCCAGACCCAATAGCACCAGCAGGAAACCAGTCGCCACCTGATGCAGATTGACGATGGGGCGACGCAAAACGAGGATCTGAAAACCGATCAGGATAGCGGCGATGGGTGCCACATCGCCCATGGTGGCGATCAGGGTGTCGAGAAAATTGATCAGGAAGGCCATCACAGCAGCATTCCGTACCCCATGACGAAGATCATGGGGGTCAGCGAGGCGAACGCGATCAGCCCGAAGCCGTCGGTCATGGGATTACGTCCACGGATACTGGTGGCGAGTCCCACCCCGAGGGCGGTGACCAGCGGCACGGTGATGGTGGAGGTGGTGACGCCACCCGAGTCGTAGGCGATGCCGATGATCTCCGGCGGGGCGAAGGCGGTCATGATCACTACCCCCACATAGCCGCCGATGATCAGATACTGCACTGGCCAGCCCATGATGATGCGCACCACGCCGATGACGATGGCGAGCCCCACCGAGATGGCCACCGTGTAGCGCAGCCCGTCGGCATAGGCCTCCATGGCCGGTCCAGTGTTTTCGATCATGCCGCCCTTGGCCGCGATTTCCGCTGCTTCAGCGGCAACCGCGATCAGCGCCGGTTCCGCCACCGTTGTGCCGAAGCCGAGGGCGAAGGCGAACAGCGAAAGCCAGGCAAGACTGCCCTTGGTGGCAAAACTGTGGGCCATGGTCTCACCGATGGGGAACAGGCCGGTCTTGAGCCCATATACAAAGAGTGTCAGTCCGATAATGACCAGCAGGGTGCCGCCCAGCAGACCGGCCAGGTTCGGTATGGGTTGGCGCAGCACCAAGAGCTGGAAGAAGGCGATGACCAGGATGATGGGAATCAGGTCACGGACGCTTTCCAGGAGCGCGGTTCCAAGATGCTTTATCACTCTTTTCACAACCCACAAAATACACGATGGCCGGGGTAAGTGAAACTGGTCCGGGAGCCCTGCTCTGTGCGAGTATTAGGGTTTGTTAAGCAGGAAGGATTAAGCGGAGTGGAGAAGAGTTTTCCCTCACAAGAGGTTATTCAGGAGCAGGTGCGGCTGGCCCTGCTGGAGGATGTGGGATCCGGAGACCGCACGGCGGCCCTGATTCCCGCCGAGGCGCGCTCAGTGGTGCAGGTGGTGTGCCGAGAACCGGCGGTACTTTGCGGCCGGGCCTGGTTCGATGAGACCTTCCGCCAGCTGGATGAGGGTATCCGTATCATCTGGGTGGCGGAGGAGGGTGACGAAATCGCCGCCGATTCCGTGATCTGTGAGTTGGACGGCAATACCCGCGCTTTACTTACCGGGGAGCGGACGGCGCTGAATTATCTGCAGACCCTGTCGGGTACGGCGACCCTGGCGCGTTCCTATGCCGCACAGGTGGCCGGTCTGCCCGTGCGCATCCTGGATACCCGCAAGACCCTGCCCGGACTGCGGCTGCAGCAGAAATATGCGGTGGCCTGCGGCGGCTGCCACAACCACCGGGTGGGACTCTACGATCTGGTGCTGATCAAGGAGAACCACATCACCGCCTCCGGTTCGATTCGCGCCGCGGTTCAGGCGGCGATGGAAGCGGCGCCGGACCTGGAGATCGAAGTGGAGGTGGAGGACCTGGCCGGGCTGGAAGAGGCCCTGGAGGCCGGCGCACGCCGCATCCTGCTGGATAATTTCGATCTCGACGGGCTGCGCCGGGCGGTGGAACTCAATGCCGGGCGGGCGCGGCTGGAGGCGTCGGGTAATATGTCACTGGAGCGCATTCGCGCCGTGGCTGAGACCGGGGTGGATGATATTTCGGTGGGCGGGTTGACCAAACACGTTACCGCCATCGACTTGTCGATGCGGTTTCTGTGAGAGACAGTTATTGGAGAAGGCGCTTAGGCCTTAACGTCGAGCAGGGAGCCGATCATCTGATCCATGGCCCGGAACGCCTTGACCGAGGCGCTGGTCTGGAGGCTGTGTTGATCAAGCTCCACAATGGAACGGGTCAGATCCTTGCTTGGGGTGCCGGTGCTGCGCATCTGGCGCGCGCTGGCGATCTCCGACGCATTTCTGCGCAGCCCGTCGAGACCTCTTTGGATCCCCTGCAGTGTGGTTTGTGATACGGAACCAATAGCCATAGTAATTCCCGTCCTTATTGGAAGGATAGGTAACAGGGTGCTGAAATCCAAGCGTTTTGCGTCAGAAATGTGATCGAGTGACTGGTTTTTGGGCGCAGATGGGAATTGTATTCTCTCCAGTAACAGAATATGGTGGCGATCTTCCGCTCGAATCGGATTTTGTGGATATTTACGGGAACCAAAATGACCAAACAAATACGTCTTTTCGTTATTCTTCTGCTCATAGTCGCAGCGGGTGGCGCCGTGTGGTTTGCCACGGGGGCATCAACCGAGGACACAACCGCGGAAACAGCCGTGGATGCAAAGGCCATGGAACTGAAGACGCTGGAGCAGCGATTCAGTTACGCCGCCGGTTACACCTTTTCCAAGCAGATGACGTCACAGCCCATCAAGCTGGAGCGTGAGGTGCTGATCGCCGCTATCGAGGATATCCTTGATCAAAAAGAGCCGCGAATGACGGTGGAGGAGATGTCCAATACTCTGGCCGAGGCACGGCAGCATCTCGCCAAACTGGCCCAGGAGCGGATGAACCAGAAGCTGGAGGATAACAAAAAGTTCCTGGAGGAAAACAAGAAGCAGCCGGGCGTTACGGAACTGCCGAGCGGGCTTCAATATCTGGTTGTTCAGGAGGGCCAGGGCGAGTCTCCGAAAGAGGACTCCGATGTGACGGTTCACTATCGGGGCACCTTTCTGGATGGTGAAGAGTTCGACAGCTCCGCCCGCCACGGAAGTGAGCCGGTGACCTTCAATCTCGGCATAGTGATTCCCGGCTTTCGCGAGGCCATCTCCAAAATGAAACCGGGCGACAAATGGAAGATCTTTATTCCCTCCGATCTGGCCTATGGTCCCCAGGGTGCGCCGCCCACCATCGGAGCCAATGAAGCCCTGATTTTCGAGATCGAGCTGGTCTCTTTTGCGGACCCGAATGCGGTCCAGGAAAAGAAAGAAGAGGAAGCTCCCGCGGAGAAAAAAGACGCCGGATAACCGGGTTAATCCGCCGGCACGGTGCGGCTGCTGGCCCAACTCCGCAGGTCTTCAACCTTCTCGGCCATGACCACGGAGATGGGCCGGGTGCGCCGCAGCTCATCCTGCAGGTGATCCATGCTGAGGCCGATCTCTTCGGCGTGCGCCGTATAGAGGGCTGATACGATCGCCTGTTCGATCTCGGCGCCGGTAAAACCGCTGCTGGTTTCACTGAGTTTTTCCAGGTCGAAGGCCTCGGGGTCGATCTCCCGCCGCCGCATATGGATGCGGAAGATTTCGCCGCGGGCCTCCGCGCCCGGCAGATCCACGAAAAAGATCTCATCCAGCCGCCCCTTGCGCACCAGTTCGGGCGGCAGCTTTTCGATGTTGTTGGAGGTGGCGACGATAAACACCCCCTGGTCCTGCTCCGCCATCCAGGTGAGCAGGGTGCCCAGCACGCGCTGGGCCACGCCGTCGTCCGAGCCATCCGCGGCCACCCCTTTCTCGATCTCGTCCATCCACAGCACGCACGGCGCCATGACATCGGCGGTCTGCAAGGCGCGGCGCAGGTTCTTCTCGGTTTCGCCGTAGTACTTGTTATAGAGCGCGCCGAAATCGAGCCGCAGCAAGGGCACGCCGAAACAGCCGGCCACCGCCTTGGCGGCCAGGCTCTTGCCGCTGCCCTGCACCCCCAGCAGCATGATGCCCTTGGGTTTGTCCAGGGAACCGATGTTCCCCGAGAAGGCCTTTTTGCGCAGCTCCAGCCACCGCTTGAGGGCGGTCAGCCCCGCCACGTCGCTGAACTGGGCGGTGTCGTATTCGAAGGAGACCACGCCGTCGCCGCCGATGAGTTCGTATTTCGCCTTCATCACCTCCGGCAGGTCGTTGTGGTCGATGGCGCCGTCGTCCTGAATGGCCTTGCGGATCAGGTGGCGGGCGCTGGTGGTGGTGATGCCGCCGAGGTTGGTAGTGAGCCGTTCGATGGCCTCGGGATCGGCCTTTACCTTGGTGTTTCCGGGCTGCTTGCGCCAGCGGCGCGCCTCTTCATTGATCAGCTCCCGGATGCGTTCACGGCCGGGCAGCTGGAGTTGAAAGCGGGCGGTGAGGTGTTTCAGCTCGGGCGGGATCTCGAATTCATGGCTCAGGAAGATCAGGGTGCGGGCAGTGGTTTCATAACCGTGGGCGATCTCCTTGATCAGCCGGATATGCAGGGGATCGTCCAGATAGTGGTGAAAATCCAGCAGCAGGAAGAAGCCGGGCTTGGTGAGGGCGCGGATGTGCTTTAGTACATCCGGCGGATCGGCGGTGAACTTTTGCGAACCGAAATCCGCCTCCAGCCGCTGCAGACCGTCGATGATGGTCCACTTGTAAGAGGGGTGGGGCAGGCGCAGCCCGAGGCGGGCGAACAGATGCAGCAGCCGCTGCTCCTCCGACGACTCGATAACGACGATCGGCGTTTGGGAGGTGAGTACCAGTTCCAGGTCGTGGAGCTCTTGCATGGATTCATCCTGAAGAAAGCCTGACGGTACTTTAGCAGCAGTGGGTTAAGGAGGCATCCTTTGGCGGCGGTCAGGAGTAGCAAGGTTGTGGGGTGTGGTTCTATTTATGGGGGATCTTCTACAAGGGCTTTCACCACTGGGGACACAGGGATGCACAGAGGTAAGCTTAGTTGTCTCTGTGTCCCTCTGTGTTCTCTGTGGCAAAAAAAAGGCGGCTTGAGAAGCCGCCTAACGCCACCGTGTGCGTAGAATGGACAATCCTTGTCACGGGGTCATGCGTTACTGCTTTGCAAGAAAATCGGTCATATCAAACACAGCCGGTCGGTTTCGGGAGCCCGCCGTATTTGGTGATGGGCTTCATCGGGCCGGTCAGCCACAGTTTGAACATCTCTTTCTGGTCTTCGCCCATATATTTCGCAAACTTGCGGATGGGCGGGACCACGGCGTGCTCGTCGTAGTATTCACGGGCGCGCAGGATATGATTCCAGCGGGTGTCGTCCAGGTTCATGCCGTCCGCTTCCGCCATGGCCCGCGCGATCTCCGGACTCCAGTCGCTCATGCTTACCAGGTAGCCATCGCCGTCGCGGGTCGGAATTTCGGTGTTCATCTCGGTTTCTCCTAATCGGTCAAAGGCAAAGACTTAGTATATTAGTAGGAAAATATAGACCGATTCTAATATTTTGCAATAGGGAGTCAACCGGAAATATTTTGTGGTTTTGCCAGGGCAGGTTTCCGGCGGGGATGAAGTAGACTCTATTCAGGGTCTTAATCCGCTTGCCAAAAGGGTTTGTGCACATGTCCATCGCCTATATCACCCACCCGGAGTGCTTGCTGCATGAGCTAGAGGGCGGGCATCCTGAGCAGCCGGCGCGTCTTACGGCCATCGACGAGGCGCTGCAGCGGAGCGGTGTAAAGGCGGCTCTTGTGGAGTATGAGGCGCCCCAGGCAACGCGGGAGCAGCTGGAGCGGGTGCATTCCCCGGCCCATGTGGCGAGGGTCTTCGCCCGGGCGCCCGGGCAGGGCACTATCTATCTCGATCCCGATACCTTCATGAACCCCCACTCCCTGCGGGCGGCGCTGCATGCCGCCGGCGCCCTGGTCCAGGCGGTGGATCTGGTACTGGCGGGCGAGGTGCGGGGGGCGTTTTGCGCGGTGCGGCCGCCGGGCCACCATGCGGAGCGGGGACGGGCCATGGGCTTTTGTCTATTTAATAATGTGGCGGTGGGCGCCGCCCATGCCCTGGCGGTCCACGGGCTGGAGCGGGTGGCCATTGTGGATTTCGATGTCCACCACAGCAACGGGACGGAGGATATCTTCCGCGACGAACCTCGCCTGCTGCTCTGCTCCAGTTTCCAGTACCCCTTCTATCCCTTCAGCGGGGCCGATACCCGCAGTGATCACATCGCCAACATGCCCCTGCCGGGCGGTACGGCGGGCGAGCGCTATCGGGAGCGGGTTATGGAGGAGTGGTTGCCGAAACTGGATGCGTTTCGGCCCCAGTTGCTGTTTATCTCCGCCGGGTTCGACGCCCACAGGGACGATCCCCTGGGCGGCCTGGCGTTCGAGGCGTCCGACTACGCATGGATCACGGAGCAGGTGAAGGGGGTGGCGGAGCGCCACGCGGAGGGGCGCATCATCTCCACCCTGGAGGGGGGCTACAACCTCAATGCGTTAGGTAAGAGCGCCGCGGCCCATGTTCAGGTGTTGATCTCATAACCGCCCCGGCAGGGTCAGGGAGAGGGCGGGCCAGTAGGTGATGATCAGCACCGCCAGCAACAGCAGCAGGAACCAGGGCAGGGTGGCGCGGTAGAGGGTCAGTACGGGCTTGCCGAAACGGTAGCTGGCGATGAACAGGTTCATCCCCACGGGCGGGGTGAAATAGCCGATCTGCATATTGGCCAGGAAGATGATCCCCAGGTGGATGGGGTCGATGCCGTAGCCCAGGGCCACGGGCAGCAGCAGGGGGATGATCAGTACCAGGGCGGAGAAGATCTCCAGCATGGTGCCGAGGATCAGCAGGAAGAGGTTGAGCAAAATCAGAAAGGTGAGTTTGTCGCTGACCAGCTCCTGCACCGCCTGGAACAGGTGGGTGGGGATCTGGGCGTCGATCATGTAGTTGGTGGAGGCGAGGGAGACGCCCAAGATCACCATGATGCCGCCCACCAGCACCATGGCCTGGCGCATGATCTGCGGCAGTTTGCTGAGCGGGATCTCGCGGCGGATGGCGAACTCCACGATCAACACATACAGCGCCGTCACCGCCGCCGCCTCGGAGATGGCGAAGAAACCGCTGTAGATACCCCCCAGCACCACGAAGGGGAGCGGAATCTCCCAGACCGCCTCCTTGACCGCCTTTTTCGCCTCGTCGAAGGAGAAGGCGGAGACCGGCTGCTTGCGCGCCGACCACACACTCCAGCCCGAGAGCAGCGCCAGCATCAGCAGGCCGGGAAAGACCCCGGCGAGGAACATGGCATCCACGGTGATCTCTCCGCCGATGCCGAGCTGCTGGGCGATCACGGCATAAAGGATCAAAGGCAGGGCGGGGGCGAACAGCAGTCCGAGGCTGCCCGAGGTGGTGACCAGACCGAGACCGAAGTTCTGGCGGTAGCCCGACTCCAGCAGGGCGGGATAGATGAGGGCGCCCATGGCGACGATGGTGACGCCCGAGGCGCCGGTAAAGGCGGTGAACAGGGCACAGGAGACCAGGGAGACGATGGCGAGCCCGCCCGGCAGCCAGCCGAGGAAGGCGTGGGTGACCTGCACCAAGCGGTGCGGGGCCTGGCTCTCGCTGAGCAGATAACCTGCGAAGGTGAACAGTGGGATGGCCAGCAGCACGGGCATCTCGGCGATACGGAAGAACTCGATGGCCACCACCGACAGGTCGATCTCCGCCCCGTAGAAGCCGAGCATGGCGCTGGCGGCGATGATGGAGAAGAGCGGCGCCCCCAGCAGCGCCAGCAGGATCAAGAGCAGGCCGATGAGAATCATGGCGTCTCTTTCTCCACGGAACGGCCCGTCACCGAGGCGAGCAGAAAGCGCAGCGCCATGACGCCGAAAGCGATGGGCAGAATCAGCTCGCACACCCAGGCGGGTATGGCGGCAAACAGCGTGGTGCCGTCTTCCCACTCCACAAGAACAAAGCGCCCGGAGTGCCAGCTCAGCAGGGTACAGACGAAGGCGGCGAAGAGATCGGTCAGCCGTTGCACCCAAAAGCGCGCCCTACTGGGCAGAAAACGGGACAGCAGATCGATCTGGATATGGTTGTTGTCCCGCGTGGCCGCCATGGCCCCCAGCAGGGAGAGCCAGAGCACCAGGATTCGCAGGGTGGGATCGGCCCAGCTGATCCCGGTCTCCAGCAGGTTGCGCAGGGCGATCTGGGTGGTGGCGAGCAGGATCATGGCGCTCAGGAGCAGTAGCAGGATGCCATCCTCAATCTGGAGAATGGTGCGTTGCAGACGGGCGAATCGGGAGTGGGGCGGGTTTATGGTCAGGCCCTCGCTCAGTGGTCGTCCGGATAGAGATGTACCGCCAGCCAGACACACAGGGGATCGCCGGAGGTGTCCAGCACCCGATGGGGTGATCCGGCGGGGATGAACAGGAAATCCCCCTCGGCCAACGGCTGCTGCTCACCGTCCAGGGTCAACAGGGCGTACCCCTGAAGAATCAGGACCCACTCGTCCTGTTCCTGGATCATAAGGTCGGAACGGGTATGGGGCGCGCTGACGATCCGCTCAATGGTCAGATTGCGGCAGCGGCAGAGTTCATAAAACTCCTCGTCCCCCAGCGTGTCCGGAAGCTCCGCGAACAGATTGGAAAATGGGTTCCCGGACATCCGTTTCAGGGCCTGCCGCGGAAGGTTTCCAGGTGGGTGCGAAGCGTCTCCAGCAGTGCGGGGGAGTAGAGTCCCTCGCGCCCCATTTTATCCACCGCGCCGCGCACCACCTGACGCCACTGCACCAGATCTTTTTCGGTGGGGGCAATAAAGCTGATGCCCTGGTTCTGCAGGGCCTGCCGGGCGCCGTTGTTGTCGTTGCGGTTCTGGACGCTGATCTGCGCAAAGATCTTCGCCATCACCTCGCGCATGATCGCCTGGTCCTCCGCGGCGATTCGGTCAAAGACCTTCTTCTCCACCACCAGGGTGGCGTAGAGATAGAGCAGGGGGGTGTCGGCCAGATACTTGACCTTGGTGTGCCACTGCAGGGCGATGGCGCCCACGGGCGAGGTGACCACCGTATCGATCAGGCCGGTCTGCAGGCCGGTCAACACATCCGTGAGGGGCAGAGGGATGGGTGAGACCCCCAGGGCCTCGAAGGCGGTGTAACTGATCTGGTCCCCCTCGGGCGCCCACACCTTCTGGGCGCGCAGGTCTTCCACCTGCCGCAGGGGGTTCTGGGACATGAGATAGGCAAACCCCGCCTCGCTGAATCCGAAACTGACAAACCCGGCCTTCTCCAATCCCTGCTGGAAGGTGGCGTCCATGCGTTCCCTCACATAATCCACCTCCTCGAAGGAGCGGAACAGGAACGGCAGGCTGTAGATCTGGCTGTCGGGATAGATGGAGGCCAGTCCCCCGCCCGTGAGGGTGCAGCCGTGCAGCTGTCCGACGCGGATCTTGCGCAACATGCTGTTGTCGTTGCCCATCACGCCGCCGGGATAGAAGCGCATCTTGATGCGCCCATGGGTTTTCTCTTCCACCTCCTTGGCGCCGCTGCGCAACGCCTTCATCCAACTGGTCCCGTCGGGCGCCAGGGTGGCGATCTTCAGGGTGACGGCCGATGCCGGGAGCGGCAGCAGCAGAATGGAAACAAGGGCGAGCGATAACAGCGATTTAGAAATAGTCATCTTGTTTGAGCTTCCTGGCCTTCTCTTGGGCCACTATGTTGCTGAGGGTGAGGTCCGGCTCGATGGGATCGGCATTCAGCACCTCTTCCAGCAGCCGGTCGTGCAGTTCCTGATTGTAGGTGAGCCGTGCGTAGAGCCGGGCATACTCCACCTTGACGATGAGATCTCTGCCGTCGGAGAACTGGATGGCCTGTTCAAAATGGGTCTTCCCCTCTTCCGGTTTGCCGCCCAGGGTGGGCGGCAGTTGCGAGCGCATGATCGCCAGGTAGAGCTGCGCCCTTCCGCGCCCATAGCCGGGATCGAGCTTCACCACCTTGTCCAGTACCGCCTCTACCTTGGGCAGTTCCGCCAGGGCGTTCCAGTCGCCGCTGCGCGCCGCGATCCAGCCGGCCCAGCAGGTGCCGTAGGTATAGAAGGTGTCCAGATGCTCGCCATCCGTTCCAGCGATGGCGGCGGCAAACTGGTCATAGGGTTCCTTTTCCGCCGCGCATATCTTCTCGGAGATACCGCACAGGGCGCGGCGGGCATAGTCCCTGGCCTTCTGGGTGAGGCGTTTGGCCCGCGCGGGGTTTTCCACCAGCCCCCCGGCATAGGCGTTATAGAGTTGGGCGCCTGCGTTGAGCAGATAGCGGTCCTTGGGTTGGTCTTCGATCAGGCTGTCGATCAGCAACAGATAGGCGGGCGCGCCCGCCTGCACGGTGGCGGGGTCGTCCTGGTTGAGCATGGCGTGGCTGAGGTTGTCGGCGAGACGCTGGGTGGCCATGGCCGCGCAGCCGCTGACCGCCAGGGCAGTCAGGAGATAGAGGGCGAGTCTGAAGGTGCGCGCATATCGCATGGACTGGGCTTCCCCTTGGCAGACCGGATCGGCGCGGGTTTGTGATCCAGGCATGAATCGGTCCCTGTTCTTTACTAGAAACCATAGGTGAGTTCCCTGTTTCGCGCAAGATCAAGATTGTCCACTACAGTGGTGATTCACCTTGGATCTCAAAGCTCTCCTCGGAGAGTTGATGCTGTTCCATATAGGTAACAATGCTGCCGAAACTGGAGGTGATGGGAAGCTCTCCTTGCGGTTGGTCCTGCAGGCTTACATCCGGCATGGTGAGGGAGCCCATCAACAGTCTCAGCGGCGCGATTTTGACCGGCTGCGCCTGATACCACTCCCGGGTGTTCGCCTTGATGACGTTTCTGTCCGTGGTTTGGTAGAGCGCGGCGTGCAGGATATCGAGTACATACTCCGTGCAGTTCTGGAAGCGCAGGTCGTAGGGATTGGCCAGCACCGAATAGTTGGGGTTGTGCAGTTTTTGATAACTGCCGTCGTTGAACAGTTGGAACAGGCGTTGCTGTAGTTTCGGCTTGGGGATGATCACGCCCGCGCGCAACTCATGAACCGCGGCAAAAAACTCGGCGGGAAAATCGGAGGCCAGGTAGCTGCGGTCGGGATGCTCAACCCCCTGATAAAGGTTATAGAAGACATAGCCCGGGAGCTGTTTGCCATCATCTGTCGTAATCTGGGAGTAGACGGCATAGCCCACATGGGTATAGCGGATGCCCTCTGGCATCTCCCCTTTGGACCTTCCGATCCGGGCCACCAGGGCGACCCGCGCGCCCCGGGCGGCCAGTTCTCGCTCCAGTTGCTTGCCGAAATCCGCGATCTGTTGGATTTCGAATTGGGGTGCGCCGCCAGACTGGCTGCCCGCCTGCGCGGCGCCTGAAATAAACAGCAGCAGTACAAGCCCAAACCAAAAGGGTTTTATTCGGCCGTTCATCGCGCATCTCCATTCAGGGCTTCGGCGGGTGACATAGTGATAAATGTCTCTTCAGCCACGGGCAGCGGGGTCTGGATATCCGCCCACTCCGCGGTGTGGGCGGCCGCCCGGCCGCTGGCGCGGCCCAGGTCGGCGGACAGGGCCAGCGGTACGGTGGAAACCGCCGCCGCCCCCTTGGAAAGGGCCAGTGCCGTATGTGCGCTGGCCTGGACGGAGGCCTTGCTGGCCTCAACGGAGTGTTGCGCGCTTCCCTGGGCAAAGACGTTTGAGGCAGTGAAAATAAGTACGATCGTTATGAGGTATTGGAAACGGCGGTTCATGAGAATACTCCTTCCTGTTGCAGTGGAGTTTCCAAATGTAAGTCCGGCTCCAGGGTTGAAAAAACGGTTTCTGTCAGGTTGCGTTATTGGGGGCTGGAGGTATCAATTGACGATGCCTTTTGCGCTTGGCCTGCCGTGGTGTATCTGTATATAGTGTGCGCCAGGGCAAAGAATTACGAAAAATTCGGACTTTCCGGGTTACAAGAAAAACGCTGGGGGGGATTCATGGAAACATTGACCGAACTGATCGAGGCGCTCAACGGTTTTGTCTGGGGGCCGTACATGTTGGTCCTGATCCTGGGCACAGGCTTCTTCCTGATGCTGGGATTGAAACTCATGCCCCTGGCCCGGATGGGATACGGTTTCCGTATGTTGTGGCGGGGACGCCACGAAATGGGCGAGGGGGACATCACCCCGTTCAATGCATTGATGACCTCCCTCTCCGCCACCATCGGCACGGGGAATATCGCGGGGGTGGCCACCGCCATCTTCATGGGCGGCCCCGGCGCCCTGTTCTGGATGTGGTGCACCGCCCTGGTGGGCATGGCCACCAAGTACGCCGAGGCGGTACTGGCGGTGAAATACCGCGAGGTGGACGAAGAGAATAACCACATCGGCGGGCCCATGTTCTACATCAAGAACGGCCTGGGCAGTAAATGGGTCTGGCTCGGTGGTGTGTTCGCCGTCTTCGGCGCCCTGGCCGGGTTCGGCATCGGTAACACGGTGCAGGCCAATTCGGTGGCGGGCGCCATTACCCAAATGCTCTCTTTTCCTGACTGGATGGTCGCCGCGATGTCGGCGGTCATTAATGGGCTTGCACTGGAGGTCGCGCCCGACAAGGCGCTGGTGGGTCTTTTTATCGCCATGCTGACCGGTCTGGTGCTGATCGGAGGGATTCGCTGGATTGCCCAGGTGGCGGGTAAATTGGTGCCATTCATGGCGATCGTCTATGTTTGCTCGGGGCTCGTGATCCTGCTGCTTCACGCAGCCGAGATTCCCTCGGCGCTGAGCCTCATTATCACGCACGCCTTCACACCCACGGCCGCTACAGGGGGCTTCGCAGGGGCGGGTGTATGGATGGCCATTCGCTACGGGGTTGCGCGGGGCGTGTTTTCCAACGAAGCGGGATTGGGCAGCGCGCCCATCGCCCATGCCGCGGCCGAGACCGACAGCCCGGTCCGGCAGGGAACGGTGGCCATGCTCGGCACTTTTATTGACACCATTATTGTCTGCTCCATAACCGGGCTTGTGATCGTGATTTCCGGCGCCTGGACAGGCGGGGAAAATGGCGCCGCGCTCTCTTCGGCGGCATTCGAACAGGCCCTCCCTGGATTCGGCGGTTATGTGGTTACTTTCGGTCTCAGCCTTTTCGCCTTCACCACCCTGTTGGGGTGGAGCGTCTATGGCGAAAAGTGCGTGGAATACCTGTTTGGCGTAAAGTCCATCGTACCCTTTCGGGTGCTCTGGATTATTGCCATCCCTGTGGGCGCCACGGCGGAACTGACATTTACCTGGCTGGTAGCGGATACCCTCAACGCACTGATGGCATTGCCCAATCTGTTGGCGTTGTTGTTGTTGAGTCCAGTGGTGTTTCGGCTGACCAGGGACTATTTTGCAGATAAGGACTCGCGGGATTAAAGGCTGGTTCTGCCCCCTTTGGGCTTGAGCCTCATAGCTTAATCGTTCGGTAAAGGAGGATTTAATGTCACAGGAAGTATATTGTGAGGTGGTCGGAAAGGAAGTTGGCCTACTTAAGAAGAAAATTGAAGTTGAAGTAGATATGGGGCAAGAAAAAGGCTGGCTGGAGAGATTGGCTGGTGATCCATTAAAAGACGAGCATGGAGGGGTTGCGCGTTTTAATTCGATGATAGATGCGCTAAACCATATGGCCAAAGATGGGTGGCTGTTTGTAAATGCCTACTCAATTACCTTTAGGGATCAAAATGTATACCACTACGTCATGCGTAAAACTATTGTCTAACAACCCAAGTTCTCTCTGTTTAAATCTCACAACTTGTGAGCGTGTCAGGATAGGAGTAACTAAATGAGTGACATGAAGCTCTTTTATCTTTTGTTTGTATTAATGGATGGCAATGGTGTTGCAACAAACGAGCCAGTGCATTTGGCGAAATTTTACGATCATCAAAAGTGCATAAATTATTCAATTAAAAAGTATGATGCAAATCCTAACTGGGCTATTGAAATAAATTGCCTCGAGTTGCCGTCGATGAATAGTGTGGTTGCTGAGTGAGTCTTTTGAGTATTCTGGTCCAGATGCATGATCAATGGGGTCAGACTCGAATGATTGCTGATTTTCGTCTATACTCAATCAAATGGCTCGTTTATCCCGATACGTTTTACCCGGCCAGCCCCAGCATGTTATTCAACGGGGTAACAACCGAGAGCCCGTCTTTTACGAAGATGCGGATTACCATTTTTACCTGGAAAAGCTAGAAGCGGCCTGCAAGAAGCATGGATGTAGTCTGCACGCGTATGTGTTGATGACGAACCATGCCCATCTACTGCTTACACCAAATACAAGCCAGGGAATCGGTAAGGTCATGCAGATGCTGGGGCGCTACTATGTCCAGTATTTCAATTACACCTATGATCGTACAGGGACCTTATGGGAAGGGCGCTACAAAGCCACCCTGCTTGATTCCGAGGCTTATCTGTTAACCTGTATGCGCTATATCGAACTGAACCCGGTACGAGCGGGTATGGTTGAGCATCCTCGTGACTACCCTTGGTCGAGCTATCATTACAATGCGCTGGGTGAAGAGAACGAATTGATAGTAGCTCACCCTTTGTACGAGAATCTTGGATCCACAGAAGAAACCAGGCAAGCCGCCTATCGGGCGCTCTTTAAAAGGCACATTGCGGAACGCACTCTGGAAGAGCTGAGGGAAGCGACAAATAAGGCATGGGTTCTGGGGAATGACCGCTTCAGGCGGAAGATCGAACGTAAACTGGAGCGTCAAGTGGCGCCAAAGCCAAGGGGTGGTGATAGAAAGTCAAAGGCGTACCGAGAATCGAAGGGTATCAATCGAGTCTGACCCTATTGATCATAAACTTTGATAGACATGTTGAGTACCTGATCTTTTTGATGGTGCAAGGGGGGTTTAAATTATCCATTGGTATTCCCTGAACACCCTTTTTTATCTCGTATTGTTTGACCTGTTTGCTTATTTGTTGGTCCATTCGATCTCTATCTGGTCTTCATCGCCAGTAAACATCCCCAGTCCCCCACGGCAAGGGTGGCAACCATTTGCCTGGAAATCGTCGTAGAAATGCTTTGCCAGGATTGGCAATAGGATGATACCGACGAGCTTCCCAATCTCGTTGCCATCCTCCGATTCTGATATGGGATTGACAGGTGGCCCAGCTCCTGGCGGAGGGGGTGCGCCTCCTCCTACCGCACCAAAAGCAAACGCACCGCTTGCCATAAACAAGGTAAGTGCAAAAATAATGGCGCGTTTTCGCATTATAGGTATTCGTCTTTCGCCCTGTAATAATTAGGCCTATGTTTTACCCATAGGGCCTCTAGTAGGTTTTGCTACCAATGAACTTCCCTGGTTCTCTACGACAAGGGGATAGCAGGAAACATTTCCGATGATTTTGTCGGAATATTCCCAAATAGTGCTGATGAAGGAGGGGCGGTTTTGAATGGCCGATCCTTCGCCAAGATGGAATTGTTCCTTGCGGTTAAAAATTTAGCACAATGCTGGTGCTGGTTGCCAGTATTTCTCTGTAGCACCTTCTTTTCTGGCAATTCCGGGGACAGTTTACTTAATTCAGCCTGAATTCCTATTAAAGTCAAGGATGTCTTCACTCACCCTCATTATAACTCCCCCTCCTAACCTCCCCCGCTTGCGGGGGAGGGACGAAGAGAATCGGGAACGTAAAGATGAGACACCCACGATTCATGGGTCAGAGATAGAGCGCAAAGATAGGAGATTGATGCGGTCAGGCTTGATAGATTCCCTTTGATTCTCGCATTGTTCTGGAACTGGCGCTGTCCTGGGAGCTACTCAACAGGGCGTTACGTGCCTTGATCTATCTGATCGATAGTACTATCGTAATACTATATTGCTATCGATAGGTGTTGCCATGACATCAGTAACCGTTTCTCCTAAGTATCAGATTGTTATTCCTAAAGAAATTCGAGAATCCATGGGGATTGTGTCTGGCCAAAAAGTCCAGATTACGTCATACCAGGGGCGAATTGAGGTGGTTCCCATCAAACCCATGAAAGAGATGAGAGGCTTTCTGGAAGGAATCGATACCACCGTTCCCAAGGAAGAGGATAGGGTATGAATGTCGTAGATTCGTCCGCTTGGTTGTCGTATTTCGCCAACGACAGCAATTCGGCGGTATTTGCGGAACCCATTGAAAATCTATCGGAGTTGCTGGTGCCAAGCATCACGATCACGGAGGTTTTTAAGAGCGTATTGCGTCAGCGGGGAGAAGAAGCCGCTTTGATCGTCTCTGCCCATATGGAGCAAGGTAAGGTAATTCCACTGAATGCTGAGCTTGCCAAGGATGCCGCCAAATTTGGTGTTCTCCATAAATTGCCACTCGCTGACAGCATTATTTTCGCCACTGCCCAGAAGTTTTCTGCTGCAATATGGACTCAAGACAGCGACTTCGAGGGTTTGGAGAATGTCCATTACATTGCTAAGGACAGTTCATAACAAGTACAGGTAAGTGGCGTTGATGCAGGGTATTTGGGGGCAGTGTAAAAACTCGAGAACGGTTGACGTTTTCCACGGGATTGGGTTGCTACAGAGCGGCAGAGAGTAATCGTATAATTTCCTGCAGATCTTTCTTCTGCGCCCAATCCAGAGCGGTCATTCCCTTGTGATCTTTCAGGCCGGTATCGGCCCCATGCCGAAGCAGCAGTTCCACCGTCTCCCGGTTGCCCAGCCTCGCCGCCCAGATAAGGGCGCTGACTCCCTCCGTTGATTCCTGATGGTCGATCTTTGCACCGTGCTGCAATAACAGCTCGACCACCTCCGCATGATTGTTGGAGGCCGCCAGCATGAGGGCGGTGTAACCGCCTTTGTCGCACAACTCCATTTGAGCGCCGGATCCCAGTAGTCTGCGGGCCGTCTCCAGGTGCCCATTCAGGGCGGCTTTCATCAACGGGGTCCATTGACAACTGTCCCGTTCATTGGCATCGGCCTGTTCCAGGAGCAGGGCGTTTACGCTGGCCAGGTCGCCGCTTTCGGCGGCGAGGATCAGGGGAGGTTCGTTGGTTTCCTGTGCTGTGGGGGGGTCGTCGCTACAGGCGCCCAGCAGGGACAGGAGGATGAGCAGGTAGAGGTGTCTGAATTGCATTGCCGCATTATGGCGGCGCCGTGTCAGGCGGCAATGATTATTCGCAAGGATTAATCGGTGCTGTTTTTGGATGGATAGAGGGTGGCGGGAAAGGGGGTGACGTTGGCGTTCTCGTCCAGGTCCAGGATCTTGCTCTGGCCTTTTTTCTCCACCTCGTCGATGCGGATTACCGAATGCATGGGTACCAGCGTCCGGTTGACGTCGCCGAACTCGTTCTTCAGTTTCTCTTCGGACGGGTCGATGACTACGGAGCTGGTTTCGCCGAACAGGATTCGCCCGATTTCGATGAAGCCAAAGAGGTCGCTCTGGCGCACGTTCTCGGCGAACAGTACGTAGACTTTGCCCTGGTTGATGAAAGAGATCTTGAAGATTTGCATAGTATCGGCCGGATGAGGTACTTGATCGGAGTATACCAAGAGATCGCATCCCGTCGTTCTCCGGATCGGTGTATGATATTGCCATTTCCTGCTCCCGGAGAGATTTTCTATGCTGAAACAGACCGAGGCCTTTTCCAGCGGCCAGTCACTGCCCTGGGTGGACGTCATCGAAAGCCTTCCCTATAACAGCGACGGATTGATTCCGGCCATCGCCCAGCAGCACGACAGCGGCGAGGTGTTGATGATGGCCTGGATGAACCGCGAGTCACTGGAAGAGACTCTGTCCACCGGGCGGGTATGCTACTGGTCCCGTTCGCGCCAGAAGCTGTGGCGCAAGGGAGAGTCCTCGGGACAGACCCAGCAGTTGAAGGATATGCGCTTCGACTGCGACGGCGATACCATCCTGTTGCTGGTGGATCAGATCGGTCCCGCCTGCCACACCGGACGCCGCAGCTGCTTCTACAACGCGGTGCGGGGCGACAAGCTGGAAGTGATCAGCGATCCTCTCATCGACCCCAAAGAGCTTTACGGTAAGTAGCGCCTGCGCTCATGTTCAATATCCGCCCCATCAAGGCTTTTGATGACAATTACATCTGGTTGTTGCACAAGGCTGGCAATCCCAATGTGGCGGTGGTGGACCCGGGGGATGAAGATCCTGTACTGGATCTGTTGCAGCGGGAAGGCCTGAAGCTCACGGCGATCCTGTTGACCCACAAGCACGGCGATCACACGGGCGGCGTGCGGGAACTGCTGGCGGCCTATCCCGGGATTCCGGTCTACGGGCCTTCCAACGAACCGGTCCCGGTGGTTACACACCCGGTGGCCGATAGCGAGCGTATCCAACTGCCGGGGCTGGATCTGGAACTGGAAGTGCTGGAGGTGCCCGGTCACACCGAAGGGCATGTGGCCTATCTGGCCGAAGGCAATCTCTTCTGCGGCGACACGCTATTCACCTGCGGCTGCGGCCGGGTGTTCAGCGGCACCCATGAACAGCTTCATGCCTCGCTGCAACGTATCGCCAGCCTGCCACCGCAGACCAACATCTATTGCGCCCACGAATACACCCTGGACAACCTCGGTTTCGCCAAATGGGTGGAACCGGACAACCGGTTGCTGTTACAACGGGAAGAGGAGGCCAAGCGGCTTCGCGCCCGCGGCGAACCCACCGTGCCTTCTACCCTGCAGCTGGAGCTGGAAACCAATCCCTTTATGCGCTGTAGTGAACCCACGGTGGTGCGGGCGGCGGAGCGTCACGCCGGAAAGGGCATCAACAGCGGCAGCGAAGTATTCATCGCCATACGTGGCTGGAAAGATAAGGAGTACGACTGATGGGTGACATCCTGATCAAAGAGGCTAGGCTGGTCAATGACGGCCAGGTGCTGGAGGGTGATCTCCTGGTGCGCAACGGCCGTATCGAACGCATCGACAGCGACATCGGGGCCGAAGCGAATACCCGCGTGCTGGAGGCGAACGGCAATCTGCTGATGCCGGGCATGATCGACGATCAGGTCCACTTCCGTGAGCCGGGGCTTACCCACAAGGGGGATATCCATACCGAGTCACGGGCCGCGGTGGCGGGTGGCATCACCAGTTTTATGGATATGCCCAACTCCATTCCGCAGACGGTGTCGCTGGATGCGCTGGAGGCCAAATACGAGATGGCCGCCGACCGCGCCTTCGCCAACTACTCTTTCTATCTGGGCGCCACCAACGACAACATCGACGCCATCCGGTCACTGGACAAGAACCAGACCTGCGGCATCAAGGTGTTTATGGGTTCCTCCACCGGCAACATGCTGGTGGATCAGGAGGCGACTCTGGAGGCGATCTTCCGTGACGCCCCGACCCTGGTCGCCACCCACTGCGAGGACAGCCCCACCATCGAGGCCAACGAGGCGGCGTACCGCGAGAAGTACGGTGAGGATGTGCCCATTGAGGAGCACCCGAACATCCGTAGCGCGGAGGCCTGTTTTCTCTCCTCCTCCCTGGCGGTGGAACTGGCGCGGCGCCACGATACCCGGCTGCATGTCCTGCACCTCTCTACCGCGCGGGAGATGGAGCTGTTCGAGGCCAAGCCGCTGGAAGAGAAACGGATCACCGCGGAGGTGTGCGCCCACCACCTCTTCTTCGATGACAGCGACTACGATTTCAAGGGTACCTTCATCAAGTGCAACCCGGCGATCAAGAGCCGTGAGGACCGGGACGCCCTGCGAAAGGCGCTACTGGAGGGCAAGCTGGATGTCATCGGCACAGACCACGCCCCTCATACCCTGGACGAGAAGCTGAACAGCTATTTCCAGGCCCCTTCGGGCCTGCCGCTGGTGCAGCACGCCCTGCCCATGCTGATGGAGCTATACCACGACCGGCTGCTCTCCCTGGCGCTGCTGGTGGAGAAGGCGTGCCACGCCCCGGCGCGGCTGTTTCAGATCGAGGAGCGGGGCTATCTGCGCGAGGGGTACTGGGCGGACCTGGTGATCGTGGACCCCAAGGCCGCCTCCCGGGTGGAGCGTGATTCGGTGCTTTATAAATGCGGCTGGTCGCCTCTGGAGGGGCAAAAACTGCGTTCCTCGGTGGTCACCACCCTGGTCAATGGGCAGGTGGTCTATAACCGCGGGCGCTTCAACGAACAGCCTGTGGGGCAGCGGCTGACCTTTCGGCGCTAATCTGCTTACTCCGTGATCTCTGTACCCGCTGGGGCAAAAAATCATCAGTAGGGTGGGACCCTGTTCCACCCTACGAATGAACAGGATTCATTTTTACCACGGAGGACACAGGGGTACACAGAGAATAATGATGGTTACCTGGGGCAACGGGGCAGGCCGCGGCAAACCCCTCTGTGTTCTCTGTGCCCTCTGTGGCAAAAAGATCGGAATATCCGGACTAGAAAGCGGCTCCGCTGCGTTTTCCCATCTTCTTGAGAATGGTCGCCAGGGGGCAGAAGCCCGTGAAGGCCGCCTGCAGCAGGTTGAGGCCGACGAAGGCGGTGAGCCCCATCCAGTAGGGGTGGTGGTAATGGGCGAGCGCCAGGCTGACCAGAATAACGGTGCCGGCGAAGGCCATAACGATACGGTCTACATTCATGATGGTGTCCTCGGTATTAGGTCGTAGTCGTGAGGCTGTATACCCACGTACTACACTAAAGTCAACGCGGCCCCATTTCTCAATCACACCATGAGCCATAAGGAATTGATCCAGGAATCCCTGATCCGCAACCTCGCCAAACCCTCGGCCTGGCCCTTTGCAGTGGACGGGGTGGAGCTGGTGGAGACCCACATCTCCTGGGTGCTGCTGGCGGGGGCGTTCGCCTACAAGATCAAGAAAGCGGTGGATTTCGGTTTTCTCGATTTCTCCACCCTGGAGCAGCGCAAGCACTTCTGTGAAGAGGAGCTGCGCATCAACCGCCGCCTGGCCCCGGATATTTATCGGCAGGTTGTCGCCATCAGCGGGACCCCGGAACGGCCGGAGCTGGAGGGGCGGGGGGAGGCCTTCGAATATGCGGTAAAGATGCGGCGCTTCCCGGCGGACGGGTTGCTTTCGCATTGTCCCGGGGAGC
Organism: Sedimenticolaceae bacterium; assembly: GCA_050295355.1. Lineage (GTDB taxonomy): Bacteria > Pseudomonadota > Gammaproteobacteria > Chromatiales > Chromatiaceae > CBFDBF01. The sequence continues at coordinate 34,336 of JBNKPL010000003.1, read as the reverse complement.
TGACAACCGAGTTGATGGATCAGCTCGCCCGGCGGATCGCCGATTTTCATGGCCGGATCGACATTTGTCCCCGGGATGAACCCTGGGGCGCACCCGATCTGGTGTTGCACCCCATGGTGGAGAATTTCCAGCACATAGATCAACTGGAGCATACCCCCGATCTGGAGGCGCAACTGGAACGGCTGGAGGCCTGGACCCGGCAGACCCACGCCCGCCTGACGGACACCATTGCCGGGCGCAAGCGGGATGGCTTCGTGCGCGAATGCCACGGCGACATGCACCTGGGCAACATCACCCTGGTGGACGCCGAAGCGGTGATCTTCGACGCCATTGAGTTCAACCCGGCCCTGCGCTGGATCGATCTCATGAACGAGATCGCCTTTCTGACCATGGACCTGGACGAGAAGGGGCGGCCGGAGCTGGCGCGGTGGCTGTTAAACCGCTATCTGGAGCAGACTGGCGACTACGAGGGACTGCTTCTGCTGCGCTTTTATCAGGTCTACCGCGCCATGGTGCGGGCCAAGGTGACGGCATTGCGGTTGGGTCAGAGCGACCTCACCGCGGAGGCGCGGGAGGAACTCAGCGCCGAGTTTCAGAAATACCTGCATCTGGCGGAACGCTATACCCGTGGCGGAACCCCCGGGATCATCCTCACCCACGGCCCTTCGGGTTCTGGAAAAAGCGTAGCCGCCCGTGCGCTGGCGATGGAGCTGCCCGCGATCCAGGTGCGCTCCGATGTGGAGCGCAAGCGCCTGGCCGGCCTGGACGCCCATACGCGCACCCACGCGGAGGTGGCGGGCGGGATCTACAGCGGGGCCTATACCCAGAGGACATACGAGCGACTTGAGGCATTGGCGGGAATGATCGCGGCGTCCGGTTTTGTGGCCCTCATCGACGCCACCTTTCTGCGCCGGGCGCAGCGGCGTCCTTTTCAGGAGCTGGCGCAACGTTTGAAGGCGCCGTTTCTGATTCTGGAGATGCGGACGCCCGAGGGGTTGTTGCGGGAACGGGTGCGTACGCGGCTGGAGAAGGGTAAAGATCCGTCGGAGGCGGACGAGGCGGTTCTCACGCGGCAGCTGGAGCGGATGGAGCCGCTGGAGGTGGAGGAGCGCCCGTACGCGCTCTCCCTGCTTCCCGATGAATCCTTGCCACTGTCCGATCTGAAGCGACGCCTTCGCATCGCCTGACCAGGAAGGCTTGCCTGCTTACCAGGGAAGTTTATCGATAACCAGGCCGTATGCACCGTCCGGCAGGCTGTTGACGATGTTGAGCGGTTTGCCGTTGCGGTCTTTGGTCTGGTCGAGCAGGTTGAGGATGGTGTTCGATCCATAGGGTTGTTTGTTCGGATCGAGCAGCAAGACCACGTTGGGACGCAGCCGAAACCCTATATTTTGCGACATCACCACCCCCACCTCGCCAGAGCTGAGTTCGACCAGGGAGCCGGTTGGATAGGTGCCGATTACCTGGATGAACCGCTGCACCAATGTCTCGTCAAAATAGGTTCCCTGTTGCTGATACAACATATGTAACGCCTTGGCCGGGGAGAGGGATGGCGCAAAGGGCCGGGGATTGGTGACCGAAACGTAGAAATCGATAAGGCCGGCGATCTGGGCGAAAAGGGGTATCTGGCTGCCCGTCAGTCCTTGCGGGTAGCCGCTTCCATCCAGGCGTTCATGATGGCCGCGGACTATGTCCAGGATTTCGGGCGGGTAGTTGCCCTTGGATTCCAGTAATTGCAGACCCTTTTCCACATGGGTCTTGATTAGTTCCCACTCCTCGAACTCCAGGCGGGACGGCTTATGCAGCAGCTCTTTCGGTAGCGACATCTTTCCCACGTCCATGAGCAGCATCCCCGTGGCGAGGAGCTGGAGATTCTCCCGGGTCATACCAAGTTGCCGCCCCAGCGCGGTAGCCCAGGCCGAGGCGGCCAGGGCGTCTTTGTAAATATAGGAGTCGAAGCGCCGGATGCGGGTCAGCCAGACATAGGCGTCGGGATTGCGCTCTATGCTGTGGACCATGATCGCGACCGATTGCGCCACTTTCTCCCGGTCGATCTCGCGCTGCGCCTGCACCACATCCGAAACTTCCGTGATCAGCTGGGTGAGTTCCTGGTGGGCGTTATGGATTTCGGGCAGCTCTTCCAGGATGGTGGTCGTGGTTTCATAGGTTGCTTGGCCCACCACATTCGAATGGTTGGTGGTGGATGTGGGACCAGAGGGCAGGCCCCGGAGCTTGATCTCTTCATCCGGCACCATGATGTAGACATAGCGGGTGAGTTCGCGCAGCTTTTCAAGTTCGCTCTCTTCCCGAATCATAAAGCCCTGGAACAGAAAGGGGGTCTCGCTCCAGGGCCGGTCCAGACTGCATACGAACATGCCGAGTTCGAGTTCCTGTGAGCTGACTTTCTTGACCGGCATGGTTGGAGTGGGTTTGTGCTGGTTTGCGGAGGTTATTTGGCCAGGCAGGAGGCCTTGTCCGCCACGCAGCTCGCCTTGCAGGTGATCCGTTCCAGATCGGAGCCGTAGTGGCGCAGTTCGCACCAGGTATCGCAGAGCTGTTCGTTGAAACCGCAGCCGCCCCACAGCGGGGCCGAGAGCACGGCTGCGATAACCAGAACGGCAATGATCAAAATGGTCTTGATGGCTGTTTTCATGCTATCTCCTCGTTGCTGGGTGTAGAGATCCCCTCCACCTCCAGAGTAATGTGGCTCACCCGCGGCACCCTTTTCCGCACCGCCGCCTCCAGTTCATCAATGATCTGCTCCGCGCGGCCGAGGGAACATTGCACCGCGGCGCGGGCGGCGGCGTAGCAGCGTACCGACTCCCGTTCCCGCCGTTCGGAAGGCACCTGCTGCAGGATGGCGTCCCGCTCCTGTTCGATCTGTTCATAGAGTCCCGGGATGATGGCCTCTTCGCGCAGTTCCACCTCCGCCACCAGCACGGTGCTGTTTTCGTCCAGCACGATGGAGCGCAGGTCGTGGGCGCATTCCACCTCTTTATGTTCCCGGATCACCTCCAGGAAGGCGGCCTCGGCCTCGGGGTCGCGCATGTCGGCCAGGAAACGCATATTGGTCCAGCCCAGGTAGACCGCGATCATGCCCAGCATGAGGGCGATCAGGGCGGAGAAGAGAATGTCCCACTCGCCGTGGCCGGTGACGGCGGTAAGACCGATCCCCAGCGCGGCGAACAGCAGGCCCAGCATGGCCACCGAGTCCTCCAGCACCACGGCCACCAGGGTGGGGTCGTCCGCCTGGAGCAGATAGCTGAAGGGGTTGCTCTTGCCGTCCCGGCGCATGGCCGCCACATACTGGCGGGCGGCCACCAGAAAGGAGTAGCCCTCCAGCAGGAAGGCGGCGGCCAGTACCGCGAAGCTGATCCACAGCGGTTCGATACTCAGCCCCAGCATCTCCACGGGGGGCGCCGCTTCGGCGTGACCCAAGTCTTTCCACGAGTGCCAGGCATGGGCCAGCCCCAGCCCGGCGCCGATGGAGAAGAGGCCGATGGCGCTCCACAGATTCCAGAGGTACTTCTTCTGCCCGTGGCCGAAGGCGTAGATGGTGTCCGCCGGCCGTTCGGACTCCTTCAATCCCAGGAACAGAAAGCCCTGGTTCAGGCTGTCCATCAGCGAGTGCACCGCCTCGTTCATCATGGCGGCGGAGCCGCTCACCAGCGCGGCCAGGAACTTGATCACGGTGACAATGCTGTTGGAGACGATGGCGGTTACCACCGCCGTTTTCGAGCCGTGCGACATATCCGGAAACTACAGCGACTTGAAAAAGACTTTCGAGTTGCGTTGGTAGTTGTAGAGCTGCCGCCGCTTGACCGGCAGGGACTTGATGGGGCTGGGGTGAAAGCCCCGCTCCCGGAACCAGTGGGCGGTGTGGGTGGTGAGCACAAAGATCCGCTCCGCCCCCATCTTCCGGGCATGGGTTTCCATCCGGGTCAGCAGGTCGTCGCCCAGGCCCCGGTTGCGGTAGTCCGGGTGGACCGCCACGCAGGCCAGTTCCGCCATCTGTTCCTTTTCGTAACCGTACAACGCGGCGCAGCCGATCACCATGCCGTCCCGCTCCACCACGGTGAAGTGGCCGATCTCGGTCTCCAGCACCTCCCGCGGCCGGCGCACCAGCACCCCCTGTTCCTCCAGCGGGGCCAGTAGTTCCAGTATGCCCACCACGTCGTCCGGCTTGGCCGTGCGCAGGGTTTCGTAAGGCTCCGCCGTCACCAGGGTGCCCGCGCCGTCGCGGGTAAAGAGTTCCCGCAACAGTCCGCCGTCCAGTTGCCGGCTGACCAGATGGGCGCGCTTGACCCCGCTGCGGCAGGCGGTGGCCGCGCTGCGCAGTTGCTGCACCAGTTCCTGCGGCAGGGAGGTCCGCCGCTTCAGCAGATCATCCACGTCGGCCGGCAGCAGATTGCTCAGCAGTTTGCCCCGGGAGTCGGCGAGTCCCTTGCCGTCCACCAGGAAGATCAGCTTGTCCGCGCCAAGGGCGCTGGCGATGCTGCTCCCCACCTCGGCGGCGCTCAGGTTGAACACCTCGCCGGTCACTGAATAGCCCAGGGGCGGCACCAGCGCCACCGCGCCCGCCTCGGTGACCCGGTGCAGGGCATCGGCATCCACCCGCCGCACCTCGCCCGTATGGCAGTAATCCACGCCGTTGCGGATGCCCATGGGTTTGGCGGTGACGAAGTTTCCGGACATTACCCGGATGCGCGCGCCCGCCATGGGTGAGTTGGCCACGCCCGTGGAGAGCAGGCCCTCAATCTCCACCCGCACCGCGCCGGCCGCCTCCTTGACGCAGGCGAGGGCGGTATCGTCGGTGATGCGCAGGCCGTTGATGTACTGGGTCTCCACGCCGCGCAGCCGCAGCCGCTCTTCCACCTGCGGCCGTGCGCCGTGCGCCAGCACCACCCGAATGCCGAGGCCGTGCAGCAGGGCGATGTCGTGGATCAGGTTCGGGAAACCGGGGTCGGCCACCGCCTCGCCGCCGATGACGATGACGAAGGTCCGTCCCCGATGGGCATGGATATAGGGAGACGAACTGCGAAACCAGTCGACGAAGGGGTCAAGTTGTTTGTTGCTTTTCTTGGCCACGGTCCTAAACCCAGATTGAGGTGGATTATTCCTGCCCGATTATGGCCGATCCCGGACAACTATTCATCATCGGGGTTTTTCCAATGCAGCGGAAATGTTGGATAATCCATACCCTTGATTGACCAAAGCGTTTCGGAGAACCCCATGCCCCAGTACCGCTCCCGCACCTCCACCCATGGCCGCAACATGGCCGGCGCCCGTTCCCTGTGGCGCGCCACCGGCATGAAGGACGATGATTTTGAGAAACCCATCATCGCCGTGGTCAACTCCTTCACCCAGTTTGTGCCGGGTCATGTGCACCTGAAAGACCTGGGCCAGCTGGTGGCGTGGGAGATCGAAAAGGCGGGCGGGGTGGCCAAGGAGTTCAACACCATCGCCATCGATGACGGCATCGCCATGGGTCATGACGGCATGCTCTACTCCCTGCCGTCGCGGGACATCATCGCCGACTCGGTGGAGTACATGGTCAACGCCCACTGCGCCGACGCCATGGTCTGCATCTCCAACTGCGACAAGATCACCCCGGGCATGATGATGGCCGCGCTGCGCCTCAATATCCCCACGGTGTTTGTCTCCGGCGGGCCCATGGAGGCGGGCAAGGTGAAGCTGGCGGGCAAGGGCGATCTCAAACTGGATCTGGTGGACGCCATGATCTCGGCCGCCGATCCCAATGAGTCGGATGAGGATGTGGAGCGCATCGAGCGTTCCGCCTGTCCCACCTGCGGCTCCTGTTCCGGCATGTTCACCGCCAACTCCATGAACTGCCTCACCGAGGCGTTGGGGCTCAGCCTGCCGGGCAACGGTTCGTTGCTGGCCACCCATGCGGATCGCAAGGAGCTGTTCCTGGAGGCGGGCCGACTGATCGTGGAACTGGCCCGCCGCTGGTATGAACAGGATGACGCCACGGCCCTGCCGCGCGGCATCGCCACCTTCGAGGCGTTCGAGAACGCCATGAGTCTGGATATCGCCATGGGCGGCTCCACCAATACGGTGCTGCACCTGCTGGCCGCGGCCCAGGAGGCCGGGGTGGATTTCACCATGGCCGATATCGACCGGCTCTCCCGCAAGGTGCCGAACCTGTGCAAGGTGGCGCCGGCCACGGCCAGATCATTAACGGTGCCGTGAACGGCCAGAGAGCCGATGTCGCCTCCAGGGAACTCCAGCGGCTGCACGATGAAGCCGTCGGTGGTGATCAGGGTTTCGCCTTCCATGGGCGGCAGGGGAACGGCGTCGGCCCCGGTGTCCAGCCGGGGATTGGCGAGATGGCGGGCAAAGATCGCCTCGATCAGTTCCCGCATGCGCCGGCCGCCGTTGCCGTGGGCGAGGGTGATATGGGTGTCCCGCATCCTGTTTATCCAATAGGTTGATTCGAAGGATGATACAGGTTGCAGGCGCTAAATCTACGGCTGTTTCGCCAGATCGATGATCTCCATGCGGTGGCTTGCGGCCGGATGCTCAGGGGAGGGGCCCTGGCTCAGAACGGCCAGGCCGCTGGTCACTCCGTTCTCGGCCAGCCACCGGCAGGTGAAGGGGGTCCAGTCGGCCAACTCCTTCTCCACCCGCACCGCATGGACGCCATAGGAGAACTGCAAGGACTGACAGGTGGCCTCGTCGGCGCTGAAGGCGGTGATCCAGATCGGCAGGCGGAAGCGGGCCACGTTGCGCGCCATGGTCCCCGAGCGGGTTGGCACCACCACGGCGACGGGCGCCAGCGCGCTGACCGTCTGGTCGATGCTGCAGGCGATCAGGTCCGTCGGCGAGTGGGTCGGCTCGATCTGGCGGCCGACCTGGAACTGTTGCCGTTTCAATTCCGTTTCGGCGGCGATCTCCGCCAGCATGGTGACCGCCTCCAGCGGATAGCGGCCCACGGCCGATTCCGCGGAGAGCATTACCGCGTCGGTGCCGTCGAGGATGGCATTGGCCACGTCGGTGGCCTCCGCCCGCGTCGGGCTGCGGTGGTCGATCATGGATTCCAGCATCTGGGTGGCGGTGATGACCGGTTTGCCGCACGCGTTGGCCTTCGCCATCAACTCCTTCTGCACCAGCGCCATGCGGGAGATGGGGATCTCCACCCCCAGGTCCCCGCGCGCCACCATGATGCCGTCGGCAACATTCAAAATGGCATCGATATTCTCCAGCGCCCGGGCCCGTTCGATCTTGGCGATGACCAGGGGCTTGCTTCCAGACGAGGCGACCGTCTCCAGCAGCGCCTGGATATCTTCACAGGTAGAGACAAAGGATTGGCTCACCGCATCCACACCCTGTTGCAGGGCGAACTCCAGACTGACGCGGTCCTGTTCCGTATAGGCGCTGATCCCGAGGTCGATGCCCGGCAGATCCAGACCCTTACGGGAGCGGATCTCGCCGCCGGCCCGTACTTCGCAATGGACCTCATTGCCCTCGACCCGGTCCACCCGCAGGGAGACGGTCCCGTCGTTCAAAAAGAGCTTATTCCCGGGTTGCACCACGGCGGGCAGATTGGGAAAGTCCACCGATACCCGTTCCGAGTTGCCCATCACCTCCTGGGTGGTCAGGACGAAGGGCGCGCCTTGCGTCAGTTCCAGGGGCTCCTGTTCCAGTTCTCCGATGCGAATCTTCGGCCCCGGTAGATCGGCCATGATGGCCAGCCGTATCCCGGTACGCGCCGACGCCTCGCGCAGCCGCCGGATGGTCTCCCTGTGAGAAGAGAGATCGCCGTGAGAAAAGTTGAGCCGGGCGATGTTCATGCCGGCGCGGAGCAGGGCGTCCAGCATCTCGGGCGTGTCCGATGCGGGTCCGATGGTGCAGACGATGCGGGTTTTATTTTTTGCTAGCCACATGGTTGGTTCTATCTTCGATGTTAAGAAACTACCCTCGGATACCTCCAGCCCACCAGATCCGGCACGCCCCCTCGTCGGAGACCATGCAGGGGCCGACTGGATTGCGTGGGGTGCAGGGATCGCCGTACAGGGGGCAGTGATCGGGGCGGATCTTGCCCAGCACCACCCGGGCGCAGTCGCAGCCCGGCGGCATTTCACCCGCCCGGGCCCTGGCCTCTGTAGTATGGCCCGGAAATAGCAGGCGGGCGTCGTGGGCTTGATAGGGTTCGCGGAGCGAGAAACCCGAGGCCGGAATGACGCCGATGCCGCGCCAGTTGGCGTCGGTGACCGCCATGGTCCGATCCAGCTGTCCGCGGGCCACCGGGTTGCCACCCGGGCGCACCACCGAGGGGTAACAGTTGTCCAGAAAACAGCGCCCCTCGGATCGCTGCCGCAGGAGGGAGTAGAAGGCGGCCAGCAGGCTCTCCGGGGTGAAGCCCGCCACCGCGGCCGGCAGCCGGTGACGTTCCACCACGAACGCCCACTCCTCCGGCCCCATCACCGTGGCCACATGGCCCGGCGCCACCAGGGCGTCAAAGCCGGGTTGTTCGCCATTCAGCAGCATGGCCACCGCCGGCCAGGTAAGGCGTCCCGAAAGGAGCAGGGCGAGGTTGCCGGGTATGCCCTCCACCAGCAGCGCCGCCACGGGGGCCATGGTGGTCTCAAATCCGGCGGCGAAGAAGACCACCTGCCGGTCGGGATGGTCGCGGGCGATCCGTAGCGCCTCCGTGGGGGAGGCGATGGGCCGGATATCGCCGCCGGCCCCGCGCGCCTGTTCCAGGCTGCGGATCTCTCCCTTGGGGACGTTGACCGGCACCCGCAGCATGTCGCCGAAGGCGAGCAGGATGACCCCTTCCTCCAGGGCCAGTTGGATCGCCTGATAGATATCCTCTTCCGGGCAGACGCAGACCGGGCAGCCGGGGCCGGGGATCAGTTCCACATTTTCCGGCAGCAGCGAGCGCAGGCCGGCGGTGGTGATGGTCCGCTCATGGCCTCCGCAGACGTTCATGATCCGTATCCGGCCGTTAAGGGGCAGGGCGCGGATGCGCTGGAGCCATCCTTGGGCGGAAGCGCTCAAAGGATTGAATCACTCATGGTGATGATGGTGATGGCGTTCATGCCGCGGCGCGGCGGTACATCCGGCCTGCAGCCGCTCCTGTTGCGCCGCCATTTGTTGGCGCAGCCACTGCAGCCAGGCGTCCATCCCATCACCCGCTTTGGAGGAGAGGGTATGCAGCGGGATATCCGTGGCCAGTTGGCGCAGGGCCTCGGCGGCCCGCTGCGGGCTGAACTCCGGCAGGTGGGGCAACAGGTCCGATTTGGTGATCAACAGCAGATCGGCGGCGCGGAACATGACCGGGTACTTGGCGGGCTTGTCGTCCCCCTCGGTCACCGAGAGCAGGGCGGCGTTGCGGTGCTGTCCCAGATCGAAATTGGCGGGGCAGACCAGATTGCCCACGTTCTCGATGAACAGGATATCGAGCGCATCCAGGTCGATCGCATGCAGCGCCCGGTGCACCATATGGGCGTCCAGGTGGCAGGCGCTGCCGGTGTTGATCTGCACCGCCGGTACCCCGCGGGCCCGGATGCGTTGGGCGTCGTTTTCCGTCTCCAGGTCACCTTCGATGACGCCGATGCGGAACGCTTCGCCCAGGGCGTCGATGGTGGCCTCCAGCAGCGCGGTCTTGCCGCTCCCGGGCGAGGACATCAGATTGATCGCCAGCACACAGTGGGCGTCCAGGTGTTGCCGGTTGTGGGCGGCCTGGTGGTCGTTTTCGTGCAGCAGGTTTTGCAGCACCTCGACGGAGTGGGTGTCCTCCGCGCCGTGGGTGCCTTCGGTCAGGTTGCAGCCGCAGGTATCACACATCGTCGTAGATTCCTAGAATAGTCATAGGTGAATTGTAGCCAAGTTCAAGATTCGTTCTTTTCCAGTTCCAGGCTGGCCAGCAGGAGTTCATCACCGCTGATGAGCCAGGTCTGGTGCTCTCCGCATTCAGGGCACCGCAGGCGGTTGGGCGGCACCTCGTGTTCGGTATTACATTGGCGGCAACGGATGCGTACCGGCTGGGGTTCGATCTCCAGCCGGGCCAGCTCCGCTACCGTCCCGGCGGAGGTGACGGGGAAGGCCTGGCGCAGCAGTTCGGCCTCCACCCCTGAGAGAGGGCCGATGCGCAGGGTGATGGAGATGATCCGCCGCGCCTGTTCCCGCGCCGCGATGGTTTCCACCTGCTGCATGAGCGATTGGCAGATCGCCAGTTCATGCATCGGGGGTTTCCGTCCCGCTTTCGGAATCGGTGCGCAGCAGTTCGTCGTACAGCTCCCAGGTGGTTTGCGCCTCCTGCTCGCTTACCTTCTGGATGGCGTAGCCTACATGGACGATCACCAGGTCATTCACCTTGACCTCCTCTTCCTGGAGCATAAAAAGATTGACGTCCCGCTCCACGCCGCCCGCGTCGCAGCGGGCGTTGTGGCCGTCGATCTCGATGATCCGCATGGGGATGCCAAGGCACATGGGTGATGCGTCTCCTGCTTGTGTTAAGGATAACTATACTTAATTTCCGTGACCTAACCACACTGCCGCCTATAAGGGAAATGTAGAAGCAGATTGCGTATCGTCATGGAGCTTCCGGTTCTGAACTGCTAGCTTCGGTCCGTTCCATCCTTGCAGGATACTAAAATGCTGTTTCAGTTAGATGATGCGATAAAAAAGAAGGCCCGGGCGCCCCACGAACTGTTCATGTTCAATCTGGCGGTTTTCCACCTGATGTTTGCTCCCATTTCGGTGTTCCTGATGCGGGATGTGACGGCCCTGCTAATCCCGTTGACCTTCTCCAGCATCGTGATCACCTATATCTATATCCAGGGCAAGCGGGCGGAGTCCCATGGACCCTGGTTTGTGATGGTCCACTGGAAACTGGCCTTTCGCCGGGCGCGGGTGCTGATGATCGGTTATGCGCTGACGGCGCTCATTATCGGGGGCGGCGCGCTGATGGCCATGAGTTCAGGCAAGGCCTCCATGCAGGACATTATCATTACCATCTCCTCCCGTATCGGCATCATGCCCACCTTCATACTGGTGGTGGTTAATTTCGTACTCGAATCCGGCTCCATCTACCAGGCGGGAAGGGGTGAGATTCAGGACGCCATGGTGAAAAGATACCCGGCGCCTGAGGATCTGACCGTTGTGGAGGTCTCTCCTCAAATCGCCTGATCCGGCTGTTTTATTCCAAACCCTCGACCTACCCCAAGTTGTGAGGAAGGGAATTCCTCTGCTATGCTCTTTCGATTAAGGGGTGTCCATATGCCCCGGAAAGATAAATAAATTTTTTGAAGGGGGGCGGCTACGGCTGGGACGATTCCAGATGATCACTGTAATGCTGGTGGATGATCATGACCTCGTCCGGATGGGCTTTCGGTTGCTGCTGGAGCAGGTGCCGGATATCGACGTGGTTGGCGAGGCGGACCGGGGCGAGGCGGCCCTGGAGCAGATCCCGACATTGAATCCCAATCTGGTGCTGATGGACATCAATATGCCGGGTATCGGCGGCATCGAAGCCACCCGCAAGATCCGTCATCATCATCCCGAGATCCAGGTAATCGCGGTCACCGCCCATGACGATTCGCCATTCCCTTTCCAGTTGCACGAAGCGGGCGCGCTCGGCTATCTGACCAAGGGTTGCCATGCGGATGAACTTTTCACCGCCATCCGTACGGTTGCAAAAGGGCAACCCTATATCTCCAGCGACGTTTCGCAGAAACTCACGGTGGCCAGACTGAGCGGCGTTGACCCCAACTCGCTTTTTATAGATCTGTCCCAGCGGGAGATGCAGATCCTGCTGATGATCGTGCAGGGGAAAAAGAACAAAGAGATCTCCACCTCCCTGAACCTCAGTCAGAAGACCATCAGCACCTACCGCCATCGCTTATATGAAAAGCTGAAGGTGGATAACGACGTGGAGCTAGTGCTGCTGGCTATTCGCCACGGCCTGGTGGAACGAGAAAACATATAAGGCCTGCATGTTGTTTGATTCCGATTGCCGGCGCTGTCCGCGCCTCGCCTCCTTTCTTGACGAAGTGGCCGCCAGCTATCCCGGCTACCATGCCCGTCCGGTCGCCCCCTTCGGCGATCCCAAGGCGCGGTTGCTGATTGTGGGCCTGGCGCCCGGCATGCACGGCGCCAATGCCACCGGGCGGCCCTTTACGGGCGACTATGCGGGCATCCTGCTCTACGAGACCCTGCATCAATATGGATTCAGTTCCGCACCTGAATCGGCCTCCCGCGATGACGGCCTGAAACTCACCGACTGCCGCATCACCAACGCCGTTAAATGCCTGCCGCCCCAGAACAAGCCGGTGGGCAGCGAGATCGCCAACTGCAACGCCTTTCTTCAGCAGGAGCTGCAAGGGCTGCCGAGAGGCGCCGTGGTGATGGCCCTCGGCTCCATCGCCCATAATGCGGTGATCCGCGCCCTGGGCCTGCGGCAGAAGGAGTTTAAGTTCGGCCATAACCAGCAACATGATCTCGGTAACGGCCTGCAGCTTCTGGACTCCTACCACTGCAGCCGCTACAACACCCAGACCCGGCGTCTGACCCCGGAGATGTTCCATGCTGTTTTTGAGCGGGCCAGGGAGTTGCTAGGCAACGTATAATCGTCCCCATGGGGCAGACCGGCACCACTTTTGATTCCAGGGCGTTTCTCGCCACCCTCACCAGCCGTCCCGGCGTCTACCGCATGCTCGGGGAGGGCGGCGAGGTGCTGTATGTGGGCAAGGCGCGGGATCTGAAGAAGCGGGTGAGCAGCTACTTCAGCAAGTCCCTGAACAGCCGTCTGCAACTGATGGTCTCCCGCATCCACAGCATCGAGGTGACGGTGACCCACACCGAGGCGGAGGCGCTGATCCTGGAAAACACCCTGATCAAGTCCCTCAAGCCGCGCTTCAATATCCTGTTGCGGGACGACAAGAGCTATCCCTACATCCATCTTTCGGACGACCCCTTTCCGCGGCTGGCCTTTCATCGCGGCGCCCGAAAGGGCAAGGGGCGCTATTTCGGGCCTTATCCCAATGCCGGTTCCATGCGCGCCACCCTGCAACTGCTGCAAAAACTCTTTCCCGTGCGCCAGTGCGAGGATAGCTTCTACCGCAACCGTTCCCGTCCCTGCCTGCAGTACCAGATCAAGCGCTGCGGCGCCCCCTGCGTGGACCTGATCAGCGAGGAGGCGTACGCCAAGGATGTACAGGACGCAGTGCTGTTTCTGGAGGGGAAGACCAGCCAGGTGATCGATGAACTGGGCGAGCGCATGGAGGCGGCATCCAGGGCGCTGGAGTTCGAGCAGGCGGCGCGCTATCGGGACCAGATTATCCGCCTGCAGAAGGTGCAGGAGCGCCAGTACGTCAGCGGCGAGAAGGGGGATCTGGATATCGTCGCCTGCGATGTCCGGGGCGGACAGGCCTGCGTGCAGCTGTTCGTGATCCGCGGCGGCCGCAATCTCGGCAACAAGGTGTTCTTTCCCAAGACCCCGGAAGGAGCCGATGAGGGGGATATCCTCTCCGCCTTCATCAGCCAGTACTACCCGGGCAAGGCGATGCCGAAGGAGATCATTGCCAGCCAGGAACCGGCCGACCGCACGCTGCTGCAACGGGTGCTGTCGGAAGAGGCGGGGCGCGGGGTGAAGATCCTGCACAGCGTCCGCGGGGAGCGCGCCCGCTGGTTGAACATGGCAAGCAAGAACGCCCAGCTGGCGCTGGACTCCCGGCTCGCCAGCCGCGCGGGTGTGGAGGAGCGGCTGGAGGCCCTGCGTGAGGCCCTGGCGCTGGAAGAGACCCCGGAGCGGATGGAGTGTTTCGACATCAGCCATACCAGCGGCAAAAAGACCGTCGCCTCCTGCGTGGTGTTCGACCGTCAGGGACCCGTAAAGCAGGACTACCGCCGCTTCAATATCAAGGATATCCAGCCCGGCGACGACTACGCCGCCATGGAACAGGCGCTGATGCGGCGTTATCGCCGCATGCAGGCGGAGGAGGGCCGGCTGCCAGACCTGCTGTTCATCGACGGCGGCAAGGGACAACTGAAGATGGCGGAAAACGTACTGGAGGAACTGGCCATCAGCGGCGTCACCCTGGTAGGGGTGGCCAAAGGCCCCGACCGGCGCCCTGGTATGGAACAGCTTTTTTTGCCGGGCCGGAAGGCTCCCGTTATACTCCCGGCCTCCTCGCTGGCCCTACATCTGATCCAGCAGGTGCGGGACGAAGCGCACCGCTTCGCCATCACTGGCCACCGCCAGCGGCGGGAGCGGGCGGGCAAACACTCCACCCTGGAAGAGATCGAAGGCGTGGGTCCCAAACGGCGGCAGCGGCTGCTGAAGCAGTTCGGCGGCCTGCGCGAAGTGGCGGCGGCCGGGGTGGAAGACCTGCAGCGGGTGGAGGGGATCAGCCGTCAGTTGGCGGAAAAGATCTACGCCAGCTTCCACGGAAACGACTAACATAATAGCCATGCACCAAAAACGAACCATTCCGCTGACCATCCCCAATCTGCTGACCCTGCTGCGGATTCTGCTGATCCCGGTCTATGTGATCTTCTTTTACCTGCCAGTGGTCTGGTCCAACGAGGCGTGCGCCCTGATCTTTACCCTGGCGGCGCTGACCGACTGGCTGGACGGCTTTCTGGCGCGGCGGCTGGGACAATACTCCCCCTTCGGCGCCTTCCTGGACCCGGTGGCGGACAAACTGATGGTCACCGTGGCCCTGGTGCTGCTGGTGGAGGCCGACCCGACCCCGGCGCTGGCCATCCCCGCCGTGATCATCATCGGCCGCGAGATCACCATCTCCGCCCTGCGCGAGTGGATGGCGGAACTGGGGGCGAGGGCCCAGGTCGCCGTCTCGGTGATCGGCAAGATGAAGACCACGGCGCAGATGACGGCCATTGTCCTCTTGATCTACCGCGATCCCGTCTGGGGCCTGGATGTCTACATCATCGGCTATGTGCTGCTCTATGTGGCCGCCATCCTGACCCTGTGGTCCATGGTGCTGTACCTGCGGGCGGCCCTGCCCAGCATTTATAGTCACGGGTCGGCGCCCTCCGCTGCGGAGGAGGCGGATAGCATATCCGCCGGGGAAAATGATGACGCCTAATTCTTGATGGTGGTTCTTGACAGCGGAGGCAAGACGATTAAAATAGCGGCCTTCCAGTGAAGCGGGAATAGCTCAGTTGGTAGAGCACAACCTTGCCAAGGTTGGGGTCGCGAGTTCGAATCTCGTTTCCCGCTCCAAATTCCGGAAAACCCCGAGCGCCAGCGCCGGGGTTTTTCTTTGTTAGGGGTGGAAAGTTCAGGCACAATGCCGGATACTTTCCGCCGCATACCCAGGCTGAGTGGCAGAGTGGTTATGCAGCGGCCTGCAAAGCCGTGTACCTCGGTTCGATTCCGGGCTCAGCCTCCATTCTTTTCAGTTCGCACATTTCATCCCTGCCCGGGTGGCGGAATTGGTAGACGCAGCGGACTTAAAATCCGCCGGCCATTGCGGCCGTGCCGGTTCAAGCCCGGCCCTGGGCACCAATAATTTCAATAACTTACCGGCGTTTTCTTTATGTTCTGCCTGTGTGATTTCGGCCGTTTTTTGCACAACTTGTAGCGCGCCGCATAGCTTGCGTCACAGCGGCGCATAATTTGCGAGCGGCATAACAGGCCCTGGTTGCGCCCCACCTATATCAGCTTTTCGTGGATAAAGCTCCCTGAATAGAAATTTATAGCCGCACTGCATTTAGGGCACTTGAAGGCTCCTTGCCGTGTCTCGCTGCTTCCGTCAATCCAATATATTGACTCGCTACAAACAGGGCAGTCGCCAACCCAGGCTCCCTTAACTTTTGTGCTAGAAAATAGGCCCCACAAAAACAAAGGAACGCCTATTATTGCGCCTGCCCCAGTGAAGCAGAGCGCACCGCCAACTACAAGTTTCATCAAGCATGTGGCCGCCTTACGCGAGGAATCGACTTTTAGATTTTCATCATAAACTGCGCTGGTTTGGATATTTTCTGCCATATATTCATCCTATTATTTGTGACAGGTCTAAAACAGGCTCAAGTTACCTCCCTGTCGCTGTCCATTCTGGCAGTTGTCGTTCCAGATAATCAACTCCCGCGCCGGACTCCCGCCGCCGCCGCCTACTGTGTAGTTGATGGCCACCACGTCCATGTGGAGCCCCTCGAAAACCCGCCGGATGTCGGGGTGGTCATTGATGCTGATAATCAGGCTTCCTTCCACCTCTCTGGCCATGGTGGCCATCCGCTCATAGTGCTCGAATCCAAACTCGACGCCGTACCCCTCGGTTTGCCAGTAGGGAGGGTCCAGGTAGTGGAGGGTGTGAGGGCGGTCGTATTTGGTTACCACCCGCTCCCAGGAGAGGTTCTCGATGTAGGTCGACGCCAGGCGCAGGTGGGCGGCGCTGAGATCCTCCTCGATGCGGAGCAGGTTGAGCCTGGGAGGCGAGGTGGTGGCGGTGCCGAACACCTGGCCATCCACCTTGCCGCCAAAGGCCAGCTTCTGCAGGTAGAAGAACCGGGCCGCCCGCTGGATATCGGTCAGGGTTTCCGGGGCCGTAGCCTGGTGCCACTCGTAGATCTGGCGGCTAGTTAAGGCCCATTTAAACTGCCTTACAAACTCCTCTAAATGGTGTTTCACCACCCTATAGAGATTCACCAGCTCGCCATTGACGTCGTTCAGCACCTCGACCTCTGATGGCTGTTTGTTAAAGAACAGAGCGGCAGCACCGGCAAACGCCTCGACGTAGCAGGTGTGCTCCGGGAACATCGGCAGCAGGGTATCTGCTAACCTCCGCTTCCCTCCGATCCATGGAATGATTGGATTCATAGTGAGCCCTTTGTTGTTGTGATAGGCTCTCCCGTGCCGTGTGCACGGCGGGGAAGCCTTGGCTGGCTCACAGGGTCTCATCCTGTGGGTTGGTGGCTGGTACCAGGTTGCCGCCTGGTGCCGGCCGCTTCCTTTCTCTACTTCTTCGTTTCGACCTCCGCCGTGCTCGATAGCCCTCCATCTTCATAGGTGTGTTCGGCGCTTTTGATCCCCCAATCGCTTGGCCAGTCGGAGGGCCAGCCGGTGAGGATCAGGGGGTGCTCGGCGCGGGCATCCATGTTGCCCGGTGAGAGGGTCAGGGAGCCGGTTCCCTGGCGCCGGGTTATGGCGTCGTATTTGGCCTGGGCCTTGGCCCTGGCGGCGTCGGCATCCGGGAACACGCGGCCGACCCTAAATACCGGCTCGCCCTCTCCGACGGTGATGGTCTCCCGCAGCCCGGTGGCGGTGTTGTGCCACTGAGCGGAGACCGATTTGTAGTTGTCCCTCTCGGCGAAACTGAAGCGGTAGTCGTCCACCTGGTGGGGGGCAACATGGACCGTGGCCAGCGTCTTGCCGGTGGCGGATTTGGCCTCTCCCCTGGGGACGAACAACAGCCGCCCATCGGCCACCTTTACCACGCCACCGCGGTCGCGGGCGTAGCGGGTCAGCAGGTGGAGATCCGACTCCTCGACCTGGTCGATATGCGGCAGGGTGACGCCGGAGTACTCCCCACTGACCACCGGCTGTAGATCAAAACACCCTGTTGCGCGCCTTAGAGGTCGTTGAGGCCGTTCTGGAGGAGAAGGGGCTGTATCTGGCGCCGGACAAGAAGGCGCAGCTGGTTGGGTTGGTCTACGAAGAACTGGAAGATACGGGCGAGCTTGTGGATAATTCTCGGATTTTGAAGTTAATTCACTTGGCAGCTTAAGAAGAATAAGGAAGAGGGTATGGATAATAAGCAACAACAAATAGCTGATGTACTGCGTCATGCGGCACCTAGGCGGGCTGGTGCCGGAATTCAAATTGGGCAGGTGGTGGTGGTAGTCAATATAAAAAAAACATTGATTTCGGATAGCGATACACGATGATTAGCTATCGCATATTATGTGTCGCGCTCCCTGGTGGGTCGGCTTCTTTGGTGTCGCAGCGCCATTTATTGTGAAGGGTTTAATAGCGGTTCAAATGTTAGGTAAGTGCCTGTTTTCACGGAATTCATCCCACTTGTTCCCATTTAATCCCGCCGTATCCCGTATTTCTTAAACTAACTGTCGTCTCACACAACTTTATGCACAACAACAGCTTATACTGATTCCAATTTCATTAAATACGGTTTACCGCTCCATGGTACCTATGTTACTTAGGTTTTCCTCCGGTAGTGATTGGGGATTGGACGAATCTGAAGGAATGATTCTGGGGAAAGCAGAACGGTACATGCGGGTGGGGAGCGATGACCAATCTGGACAAACTTAGAAGGTTGGTCGGCCTGGAACGCCGGCACGCGGATCTGATAAAAGAGTGTCAGGGGGTGCTGGCGGATGAATTGAACGGACGCATAGCCGGCTATGAAGCGTGGTTCCGGGAAAACACCCAATGGCCGGATCAGGCGCCGTCTCCTTTTCTGAATGAGTATCTGGCTAGCTTTATCAACGCCGCCTACGACGAGTCCTTCTTTTCCATCCAGTACCATCAGGCTACCTTCTGGCGACAACACGGCGTTTCATCCAGCATCGCCATCGGTTCCCTGTCCCGTTTGCGTGATCTTTTTTTTGAAATCGGTAATGCCCTGCGTGATCCTCAGCTGATCCGCGCCCTGTGCCGGGTGGTGGATTTCTCGCAATCCATCCAGGCCCGGGTCCACCATCTCGGGCAGGTGATGGAACAGCATCAACAGCAGACAGAGCAGGCCATGGAGCGGGCCAGCCGAACCTATCAAAACTTGGCGCGTGCGGAGAAGGAGGGGATTCTCAACGCTTATCTTGGACACCTGCGCTGGAAACAGGAGGCCTATCGACTGGCCCTGGGGGCTTCGGCTGCGAAGATTAATCTGCCCATCTCCACCCATGACTGTGTCCTGGGACACTGGCTGGACGAAGGGGGTCTGCTGCAGATTCCAGAAGAGCATCGCGATCCGATCAATGCGTCCCATGAACGCCTGCACGGTTTTGTGGAACAAATGGTGGAGGATGCCGATAAGGGGCGCCCGGAAGAGATCGCCTGTTATCTGACCGATCTGGAAGCGGCCTCGGATGAGATCACCCTCATTCTGGAGATGTGTCTGGCGGAACGCGTGAACCAGATGGCTACGGAAGATACCCTTACCCGTCTGCCCAACCGCCGCCAGTTCAATCTGGATTGTGAACACAAGCTCTCCTACGTCAGCCGCACCGGCACACCGTTGAGTCTGTTGTTGATCGATATCGACCATTTCAAACGTGTGAACGATACCTATGGGCATGCCGTAGGCGATGAACTGCTGCAGCAGATTGCCGAGCGTCTGAAAAGCGCCATCCGCTCGGCGGACCGCGTCTATCGCTGGGGCGGAGAGGAGTTTGCGGTGCTCGCCTGGCCGGCAGACACAAAGGAGTTGGAACAGGTGGCGGAAAGGATCTGTCTGGAGATTGCCCTTGACCCCTTTGTCACCACCGCCGGTTCTATCGATGTAACCGCGAGTATCGGCGGTGCGTTCTACGACAATGTCCGCCACCACACGATGGAAGTCCTGTTTCAACATGCCGATGCCAATCTCAACCGGGCCAAGGAGAGCGGCAGAAACCGGGTTGTCCTGGGCGAGCCTGACCGCAACATCCAATAACGTATACTGCCGTCCATGGCAGAACACCCCACCAAATGGATCATGCACCTCGATATGGACGCGTTTTTCGCCTCCGTGGAGCAGCGCGACCACCCGGAATACCAGGGTAAGCCCGTGGTGGTAGGGGCGCGGCCGGGCCGCCGGGGCGTGGTCTCCACCTGTTCCTACGAGGCGCGCAAGTACGGCATCCGCTCCGCCATGCCCATCTCCGAGGCCCATCGGCGCTGTCCTGACGCCGTCTACCTGCGGCCCGATATGAAACGCTATGCCGAGGTATCGCGGCAGGTGATGCAGGCCCTGGATGAGATCTCCCCCGTGGTGGAGCCGGTCTCCATCGACGAGGCCTATGTGGATGTCTCGGGCATGGAGCGCCTGATCGGACCGCCGCAAGAGATCGGCCGCCTGACCAAGGAGAAGATTCGGCAGCGCACGGGGCTCAACTGCTCCGTGGGCATCGGCCCCAACCGCCTCATCGCCAAACTGGCCTCTGAACACCAAAAACCGGACGGCCTGTTCGTGGTCCGGCCGGAACAGGTGCAGGCCTTCCTTGATCCCATGCCGGTCTCCAACCTGCGCGGCGTGGGCCGGCAGACCGAAAAGATCCTCACACGGCTGAATATCCACACCGTGGTCCAGCTGCGCGCCTGTTCCCTGGAGCGGTTGCAGGAAGCGTTGGGGGATAAAGGTGGACAGAGTCTTCATAACCAGGCCCGCGGCATCGCCTCGGACCGGGTGGGCCAGACCGCCGGCCGCCAGTCCATCTCCAAGGAGACCACTTTCAACGAGGATGTCAGCGACCAGCAGACGCTCCGCGATCAACTGAGAACCCTGGCGGCGGAGGTGGGATTCATCGCCCGCAAGAAAGGACTGAAAGGCCAGGTGGTGACGTTAAAGATCCGGCTCGAAGGGTTCGAGACCCACACCCGACAACGCAAGATCAGCGAAGCCACCAATACCGATGGTACGATTTTTAGAACCGCTTGGGATCTCTATCAGGAGAGCGGCCATGCAGGCCGTCCGATTCGCTTAATCGGTCTAGGTATTACCGGATGGGGAGAGGGCGCGCCACAACAGGAGCTTTTTGCCGAGACGGAAGATAAGGAACGGGAGGAGCGGCTTTATAAAACGCTGGACTCGGTGATAGAGAAGTATGGAGAGGGTAAGATTGGGCGAGGTGTTGGGAAATAAGTATACCTATGAACCCTTTAACTCACCCATAGTACCAATCTAATAATTTAATCAAACTTAATATCATAAATGCGAAAGGTGCGCCTTTTAACAATAAACCACCTTCGTTACGAATTCGCTTAAGGCTGGTTTTTTCTGAAAACATAAGATCTTCCGGACCATATGAAATCAAGAAAAAAAACACGGCGGCTGCAAGATACGATAAGGACAGCAATAAATCACTCACAGTTATGCTACCTTGCTTTGTTTGTTTCAATAAGTTTTTGGTCTCACGTACTTATTCACTACCAACGACCATGAAGTGATTTCTATGCACTGGAACTACAGTGCCTTTAATAGGAGTCTTGCATTCAACAGGAAATGACGTGTTTCGACCAGCTACACTTCCTCCCCCAGATACATGGCAACTCCTTAATAAAGGGTTCTTCGCTGTTTTTAGCAAATGATCCGCACGCTGGCTGGCAATTTTATGATCTTCGATTGTCATATATGATTTGTCATACAAATAATTTGTACACGCAACCATAGAAAAACTGGTGCTTACTTGTTTATCTGAGTGCAAAGTCCACTCTGTAGTACATGCGCAACCTGATAAGAAACAGAGGAGAATAGTAAGAATGTTAGTTTTATATTTACATACCATTGCTGTCACTCGTAGTAATCTGGAACAGGCCTCTCAGCAGGTTCTTCCTCTTCGGTATCCCTATTATCTTCATCATCGTCGTCATCCCCAGTGACGCCATCGATGATGGCCCCGCCAACCTTGAAGGGTATCTTCACCACTTCGATGGTGACATCCACCGCGGTGCCTACGACGGTGCCAGCGCAGCCTTGCAGCAGGAAAAACAGGAGCAGGATGGAAAGGATTTGGATTTTCTTGTTCAACGGTGTGGTTCCCCGGTTAATTCTGGTGTCGTGTGGTTTTTCTCCCTCTCCCTCAGGGAGAGGGTTGGGGTGAGGGGATTTGAAAAGCTGAAGCTTTGATTATATTGATCCCCTCATCCTGTCCTTCCCCCTGAGGGGGAAGGGACCCACTATCTAGGATTTCAGTGTTTGCAATATCTATGGATGTGCAAACGCTGGTATTTGAATTTGTTTTATCCCCAATGTTTATAGTCTACCCGAAGCCTTCACCATTAGGTACTCATTGACCAGGGCGATGGGTAGCTGCCGGGCCAGCAGGTCCAGGGTGAACGCGCCCTGGTGATGCAGCTTGTCGTGGTTGCGGCCGCGGGTTTCCAGGTAGGCCTGGGTGCCGTGAAAGCGCAGGGAGCTGTCCAGGTCGCGGACCGGTTGTTCGATGACCTGATCCAGCAACTCTTCCCGCAGGTCGGCGACGATCACCAGGTGGCGGCGGCTGAGCAGGCGCACGGCGGTGGCCAGGTCTTCGCTGTCCTCGTCCCGGGTGTTGGTGATGAGCACCACCAGGGCGCGGCGTTTCTGCAGCGGCATCAGCTCCTTGGCGGCGGCCAGGTAGTCGGCCGCTTCCGGGGTGGGCTGGATGTCGTAGGTGTGGGAGAGCATCCTGCGCACCACGTCGCCGCCCTTGACCGGGGGATGCCAGCGCTGGACGCCGCCGAAGGCGTAGAGGCCCACCGAGTCCCCCTGGCGGGCCGCCACATAGGCGAGCAGCAGCATGGCGTTGAGGGACTGGTCGAAGTGGGAGCCGTTCTCCTCCTGGTGGCGCATACGCCGCCCGCAGTCGAGCAGGAACAGGATCTGCTGGTCCCGCTCGTCCTGGTAGTCCTTGGAGATGAGCTTGCGGTAGCGTGAGGTGGCCTTCCAGTCGATCTGGCGCAGGCTGTCGCCAGAGCGGTATTCGCGCAACTGATGGAAATCGGTCCCCTCACCGCGCCGCTGACGCAGTTTCACGCCGATCTGGGCCAGGCGGTGATCGGTGGCCAGCAGGGCGTAGTTGCTGACGGCGCGGAAATTCGGCAGCACCTTGCTGCGGCTTTCCAGGGGGATATGGCGTTTCCGCTGCCAGAAACCCATGGGTGAGGTGATTTCCAGATCGGTGCCGGGGAAAATGGCGTCACCGCGGGACTGGGGGCAGATTCGGTAGGTGACGCGGGCGGAGCGGTTGGCGGGTAGCTCCAGTTGCAGGGGCAGGCCTTCGGTCTGCACCGTGTCGGGGTGATGGTCATGCACCCGGAGCTGCAAGATCTGCCCGCTGCGGTTGCGCAGGGTCAGGGTGACCCTGGACCAGACACCCACCGGGATGCTGTGGCGGACCTCGCGGGTCAGTTGGGGCCAGGCGGGTCTGCTGGCCAGCAGCAGATCCAGCAGCACAAGCATCAGGAACGCCGCTGCGACGATATCGCGGACGGTCTGCAGTCCCGGCGCCAATACGGCTGCCAGCGCCAGCACGGCGAGCAGGGCGAGCCACAGCAGAAGGCGGCGGCCTGGCCTCATAGGCGCGGGGCCTCCAGGTTCTGCAGGATGTCTTTTAGCACGTCGTCCGGGCGGTAACCCTCGATCTCCAGATCGGCGGTGAGTTTCAAACGATGCCGCAGCACGGGGGGCGCCACCTGCTTGATGTCGTCCGGGGTGACGAAGTCGCGCCCTTCCAGCACCGCATTGGCGCGCCCGGCGCGCAGCAACGCCATGCTGCCGCGGGGACCGCTGCCGGTCTCGATGCCGCTCCACTCTCGGGTGGCGCGGGCCATGCGCACCGCATAGCCGATGATCTGCTCGTCCACCTCCAGGGCGGCGGTGTAGCGCTGCAGCTCCACGATCTCCTGGGGCTGCAGTACCTCTTTCACCTCTGACACGTCCAGGCCGTCGCCCACCCGGTTGCCCGCCACCTGGCGCACCATCTCGTGCTCCTCCTGCTCCGCGGGGTAGTCAATGAACACCTTGAGCAGGAAGCGGTCGAGCTGGGCCTGGGGCAGGGGATAGGTGCCCTCCTGTTCGATAGGATTCTGGGTGGCCATGACCAGGAACGGCGGCTCCAGCTCGAAGGAGCGTCCCTCAATGGTGACCTGCTGCTCCTGCATCGCCTCCAGCAGGGCCGACTGGGTCTTGGCGGGGGCGCGGTTGATCTCGTCGGCGAGCAGGAAGTTGCAGAACACGGGTCCCTTGCGCACCCGGAACGCCTCGGTCTTCATGTCGAACATGATGTGGCCGCTGATATCGCTCGGCATCAGGTCAGGGGGTGAACTGCACACGGCTGAATTCGCCCCCCACGGCGGAGGCGATGCTGCGCACCAGCAGGGTCTTGCCCAGCCCGGGCACCCCCTCCACCAGCACATGGCCCGCCGCCAGCAGGGCGATGGTCGCGTCCCGGATCACCTGTTTCTGGCCCACCACGGCGCGTGCGACCTCTTGTTCCAGACGGCCGACCATGTTCAGAATCTCTTCCAGGGGTCTGTTCTTTTTTTCGCTCATTGTCACTCCTGCTTGTTGTGCAGACGGGCCGCCAGCCGCTGTAGTACGGAACTGGCGCGTATAAAATCTTCCTCCGCGGTGAATTCACCGTACAGGACACGTTCCACCGCGCTGGCGCTGAGGCCGGTCTTCTCTCCGATCCATTCGCAGCGCTGGGTTTTTTCCATGCTGTTCAATCCGGGATGCCGCCGCCGCCACGCCCGTTCCAGGGTGTCGCGGTTGTCGATAAAAAGCTGTTGTGAACGGTTGGTGCGCCACCCGTACTGGGCGGTGGCCTCCACATGTTCCAGCAGGTTGCGGCGTTCACCCGCGCGGGGGGCGAGCAGGGGGCCGCTGCTGGCGGTGGCCAGACGCCATCCCCCGAGCAGCAGCAGGATCAGCACGCAACTCAACAGAAACGGAAAGCGCTGCCACAGCAGCACAGGCAGGGAGGGCATGTCGCTGCTGTAGAGGAACCAGACCTTGCCCGCGTCCTCGGTGAGCATGGCGAGAAGAAAGGCGTGGTCCTGTTCCCCGATACGGTCGTTATGGAACATGCCGCCGTCGCTCAACAGGGTCAGCAGACCCTCTCCGCTTCGGAACTCCAGGATGTGCGCGCCCTTGTCGGAGGAGACGCGCCAGTCGGCCGCTCCCGATTTATCCCGCAGCCACAGGGAGGGATCGACCTCCATGGTGATGGCGCGGTTATCGCCAGAGAGCGGGATGGTCACCAGGACGCGTTCTTCGTCCTCCTCTTCGTCCTCCTCATCGTCCGCCTCTTCATCCAGCGCCGTTTTCCCCTCATTTGGGTTTTCCTCATCCTCATCATCCGGGGCTTTGCATGCCGCGACGTCCTTGTTGTCCAGCTCCCACTGATCCTGCAGTTCCACCCGGAAACGGTTCAGCAGGGGGTTCTCGCTGGTGTCCTCGTCCCATAGCTCTCCCACATCCAGGATGAGGTGGCCGCCGGACTCGATCCATTCGATCAGGCTGCGGTATTTCGCTTCCGAGATGTTGCTGCTCAAGCGGCTGATGTAGAGGGTGTCCCCGGGCGGCGGCAGTTCAGACAGGAATCCCCGGCCGCCTCTGCTCTCCGCCTCTCTGCCCATGCGCTGCAGAAAGTGCTCCGCCGCCAGCAGGCGGTTTCGCCGCGCCTCGGGGGATTCGTCGCTGCGGATCTCTTTTTCGTAACTCTCAAAGTTGTTGTAAAACCAGACGGCGTACCAGGTGATGCCTGCCAGCAGCAGCCCGCCAAGGAGGATGAGGACGATACGGTTAGTCTGCGACATGGCCGTATACCTTCTGCCATTGTTGGCACAGTCCCACCAATCGCTCCTGTTCGGGGGTGGTATGGGCGTAGGCGGTTTGTAGCCATTGCCGGGTCAGATCATAAAAATAGTCCGCCTCCGCGGTGAGGGAGGAGGCCCGTACCAGATGCATACACTCCCCCTCGGTGGCGCTATCCGGGATCTCCAGGTGGTAGTTCTGGATCAGGCGAAACAGGGTGCCGCGGTAGAGCAGGCTCAAGGCCTTGCGCAGTTCC
The DNA here is from genome assembly GCA_050295355.1 of Sedimenticolaceae bacterium. Lineage (GTDB taxonomy): Bacteria > Pseudomonadota > Gammaproteobacteria > Chromatiales > Chromatiaceae > CBFDBF01. The sequence goes on along the minus strand of JBNKPL010000003.1, from coordinate 8,635 downwards.
CCCTTGCGCGCCAGTTGTTCCGCCTCGGCGGCGATGTTTTGTGGCAACTCTTCCGGATTGAAATCATCGCCGAAGAACTGCGGCACGCTGCGCCGTTTATTGGCGCCCTTGTTCCCAAAGCGCGATCGGCCCAGCATCCAGTTCTGGTTGTTGGCGATCTTATAGATGGCGTATACCACCACCACGGCCACCAGCGCCCACAACAGGATCTCCCCGATGGAGGCAAATCCCTTAAAAAAGCCGGCAATGAACTTGATTAGCCACTCCAGCCAGTCGGGCAGACTGGAGCTTTCCGTATCATCCTTCTTGCCGATGTATTTCCAGAAGGTCTCCGTTTTCATTGTCCCAAAGTCCGGCTGGGCCAGTACCTCGGTGATGGTCTCTCTCGCCGCCTTCGGTTCCAGCTCATCGGCGGCGAATGCGTGGTCAGGCAACAGGGCGCCGCCAAGGCCCAGGGAGAGCAGCAACAGGACCGAGGCCGCTGTTTTGGAGAGACTTTTGGTGCGCGGGCGGGCGGCCATTTTGCGGAAGGCGATCTCCAGGTCCCACGCCTCCAGTTCACTACGGCGGTGCAGGTAGAGGGCGAAGCCGCCCGCCACATAGAAGGGAGCGATGACGGACATGCCCAGCAGGCCGATCATGGTTTGCATCCACTCTTCCAGCCGTCCCGGCGTCAACACCCATCCCTCAAGATCGATCCAGCGCAACTCCTCGGGTATGAGGAAAAAGATTATCAGCAGGAAGGTGGCTTCTAGGATGGTTTCGAAGTGGATCCCCGCCACGGTCAGCCAGGTGCCCGCCTGCTGGCCGCGGTTGAGCACGGAGATACGTTTCTTGCGCGCCTTGCCTTTCAACCCTTCCAGCACCGTGACCGGCATAATGAAGGAGCGGTTGGGGGTGAGGCGGCGCCAGGTCAGGTTGGCCAGCAGTTGCGGCGAGACGATGCGCCACCACTGACGCCGGACATCCCGGATGGAGAGTTGCTCGTCGAACACGGCGCGGCTCAGCCAGTAGAGGAGGGGCGGTTCGTACAGGGGTTTGAACCACCACAACAGGAACCCCAGCAGCATGAGATTGCCGTCCGCCAGGAAAAGGAGCACCGTCCCGACCGGGAAGGCCACCAGCATCCAGAGCAGCCACAGGGGACGGAACCAGCGGCGCGCCAGCAGGAAGCCGAGATCGATCCCCTCCCAGGGAACGCGGTGCCGCAGTACGATGCCGAGACGATCCAGGTTCACGCTTCTCTTCCCATGCGTATGAAGTAGAGCAGCATCAACAGCCAGAGCATGGCGGCCACACCGAATTTGAGTTCGTTGCTGGCGGAGGAGGAGGACCAGAAGGCCTCGATAAAGGCGGCGCCCAGCAGCATGATGGCCGCGCCCATCACCAGTTTCAGCGCCTCCTGCCCGCGCTCCTTCAGTGCATCCACGCGGCGGTACTGTCCGGGGGCGATGACCGCATGACCCAGCATAAGACCCGCCGCGCCGCAGATGACGATGGCGGTCAGTTCCAGCGAGGAGTGGCCGCTGACGAAGGGCCAGAAGGTATCCGTATAACCCAGTTGGGTGAGATGACCGGCCACCCCGCCGATCACCACGCCGTTGAACAGCAGGGTGAAGAGGGTGCCGATGCCGAGCAGGATGCCGCTGGCGAAGGTGCGGAAGCCGATGCCGATGTTGTTGGAGATGTAGAAACCGAACATCACAAAGTCCGTTTCCGAGTTGCGCCCCTCGGGACGGCCCGGGTGTTCGGCATCGGGTGCGTACATGGACTCCATCTCCGCCACCTGGGCGTCGTCCATGACCGAGTAGATCAGTTCCGGATCGGCGTAGCAGAATGCCCCCACCAGCAGCGCTGGGATCAGAAAGAGCGCCAGGGCGAGGGCAAAGTAGCGGATGTTGCGGCGCAGGGCGCGCGGAAAATCCATCGCCACGAAGGCCAGCAGCCGCCACAACCAGGCGCCGTGGCGGCTGTAGAGCTGCTGATGTCCCCGCATTACCAGGTGATGCAGTTCATCCACCAGGGCGGGGCTGTAGCGGCGGCTGCGGGCCAGGGCGTAGTGGTTGCAGACCTGACGGTAGAAGCCGGGCAGTTCAGGCTGGGGCGGGAGTTTTCGGCGTTTGTAGAAGGGCTGTTCCAGTGTCTCCAGCAGCGCCGCCATCTCATCCCACAGGGGCTGGTGTTTCTTTTCAAACGCTTCCTGCTTCATATCAGCGTCCCCGCGCCAGCCAGTTGGCGTAGGACCAGAGGCGGTTTACCGCCGCATCGCCCTGCACGCCTGTGATCGGAGAGAGCAGCGACGCCAGTTCGGAGCGCCGCTCTGGAGAGAGCTGTTCACTGCGCTCGGCGAAGTCCAGCAGGTGCCGCAGTTCATCCACATTGAAGTCGGGTGGCGGAGGCAGGGACTGGGCGCTGGGGATCTCCGGCCGCTGCTCCCGTTTTTCGCGGTAGACCACCAGGGTGCCCGCCGCCAGATCTCCCAGGCGCTGGAAACGCCTATTAGAGAGCATGGTCAGCAATCCGGCGCCGTACATCAGCGGCATGAAATCGGCGGTCAGCAGCAGATTACGGATCAGGGAGGAGGGCAGGGATATGGGGGTGCCGTTGTCATGGATGACCTGGAGGCCCATGGCCTTCTTCCCCGGGGTGGCGCCAGAGTGCACTTCGAAGCCCACAGGGTAGAACCACTCCACCAGAAACATACCGATGAGGATGGCCGCCATGCCCAGGCCGCCGAAGAAGGCGCCGATCATCATGATGACCATATAGAGCGCCAAGCGGATACCGAAATCGATGGCCCAGGCGCAGGCCCGGGCCGTGGGGCCTGCCAGACGCAACTGGAGGACGATGCCCTCCGGGGTCGCGTAGGCGCGGGTGGTGTCCATCAACTCCCTGTTCTCGATATCGGACACTCCCTGCAAAAACTCCTTTTAAACTTCAGCTCAGCTGAAGTAGATGTCCCGGTAGGCGGTGTAGATGGAGGCCGTAAGCGCGGGAATCATCACCAGCAGTCCAAGCCCCAGCGGGATGAAGGCAAGGAACATGAATACCATGGCGATGATGCCGTAGAGCAGGAAGGGCAGGATGTTTTTCAGGCAGCCACTGAAACTCAGCTTCATGGCGTTCAGGGCGGAGAGCCCATCCAGGGCCACCAGCGCGGGTGCGAACCAGTAGGCCATGATGAGCGGCATCAGAAACAGAAGCATGACCAGAACGGCAAGCATGATATTCGCCGTAAAGTCTGGATCGGCCGCCATGGCTGCGGGGTCGCCTCCAAAAAAGACGCCCAGTCCCGAAGTTCCGATAATGGCCATTACCGCAATGACCGAGACAACGATGACCCCGATCAGATAAATCAGACCCACCAGAACCAACTGCCCGGTATTATTTTTGAATCCTTCGAATATATGATTAACGGTAAAGTCGTCACCCTCTTCCTGCGCACGGCAGCCGAGCATAAAGCCGGCGGCGATCACCGGGGAGAGCAGGGTGGTGATCCAGGAGCCGATCATGGGCACCAGACTGATCATTATGTTGAAAACGATCAGTACGATAATCGCCAGGATCCAGCTTCCGGGGTTCTGGCGAAAGTGACCGAAGCCATCCCGAATCCAGTTCCAGCCGTGTCCGGCGGGGACCGACACCGGGCCGGTCATCTCGCCGAATTCGGTTGGTTGAGTAAGTTCGGCCTCCGGGGCCTGGTAGGGATTCTGTTCCCCGGGCGTGGCGGCCGCAGAGGGAGGTGGGGGTGGCACGGGTGTGTCTGAAACCGGGTGTTCACTGGAGGAGGCGGCCGCGGCAGGTTCAGGCGCCGGGGTGGGGGCGGCGGCCTGGTCCGGATGCGCTTCCGCCCACTGCAGATATTTTGAGATCACAATGCCGCAGCTCAGGCAGTTGTCTTTTTCGGTTTGAGTAGAACCGCACTTGGGACAGGGTTCGCCCCCGGAAGTGCCGGACGCATCCCCAGCCTCACTCTTCTCTTCTTCCATGGGCACCAGGGAGAGGCCCTCGGCGGCCATGGGTTTCTGCTGGACCACCATTCCCATGGCGTCCAGGGCCTTGACGTATTTCGCGGCCTGTTCGGCGTCGAGGTCTTTTTTAATGGTGACCGGCTTGCCCGCCGTCAGCATCTGCCGCGCCGTATCCTTACTGACTTTGAAGCGGCTGCTGAAGGTGTCGATAAATTCACCCTGATCGACACCGGGTTTCAGGATGCCCGTAAATACGACTTTGAATTTATCCATTGTGTTGTTATCCCCCTACGCTGCAAACGGAATGAACCCTAACTGCAGTACATTGGGAACGATTCTAGCGGATGGGGATTTGAAAACAACCGCAAGGTGACATTTCTTATCGCGGTATGCTCGCGGGGTCCCAATGGCGGATCGCCCAGGCCCAGAGATCCGGCAGTGACAGGGGGGATTCCGGCATTCGCTGACCAAGAAAGCGAAGCGCTTCCATCAGCGCCGGGACGGGATCATCCGGATTTACCGGAAGCGAGCGGCTCTGTTTGCTGAGCTTGTTGCCCTCTGGGTCGAGTATCAGGGGGAGGTGGGCATACTCCACGGCCGGCAGGCCGAGTTGCCGCTGCAGATGGATCTGGCGGGGGGTGGAGGTGAGAAGATCGGAGCCGCGCACCACCCGGTTGATGCCCTGGTAGGCGTCGTCCACCACCACCGCCAGTTGATAGGCGGTAAAGCCGTCCGCCCGGCGGATGATGAAATCGCCGATTTCGGTGTGTAACTGCTGGCGGACGGCGCCATGGACCTGATCGGTGAATTCGATTTCACCAGGCCAGGTCTTGGCCCGCAGCGCCTTACTGCTGTGTTCCGGATTGTGCCCCTTGCGCCGGCAGTATCCGGGATAGACCGGTCCCTCTTCGCCACTGATCCCGGCGGCCGCCACCTCCTTGCGGCTGCAACTGCAGGGATAGGCCAGGCCGCGGGCGAGCAGGTCGCTGGCGGCGTCCGCGTACGCCTCGCGGCGGCGGCTCTGATAGAGCACTGCGCCGTCCCACTCCATGCCGAAGGCCTCCAGGGTTCGCAGGATCTGGTCCGCCGCACCCTCCCGTTCCCGTGGCGGGTCCAGGTCCTCCATGCGCACCAGCCACTCCCCGCCGTTACAGCGCGCGTCCAGATAGCTGCCCACGGCGGCCACCAGAGAGCCCATATGCAGCTCTCCAGTGGGCGAGGGCGCGAAACGGCCTCGGTAGAGGGGGTTGTTGTCAGTCACGGTTGATTATCTGGATTGCCAAAGACCTTTTGCCACGGAGGACACAGAGATCACGGAGAATTATTGATTGGATGCCCGTGCTGTCCCATTACCATTTATTGCAACACAAAGGTGAAATAGCGGAAAGACTCAGGCGGCTGCCCATAGGCATGACCGACCTTTCTCTGTGTACCTCTGTGTTCTCTGTGGCAAAAAAAGAAAAGCCGGCTAAAAGCCGGCTTTCCGTAGGTCTTGAAGCAGGAGAGGCTTAGCCCATCTGCTTTTCCCGAATCTCATCCAGGGTTTTGCAGTCGATGCAGAGGGTGGCGGTGGGACGCGCTTCCAGGCGGCGGATGCCGATCTCCACTCCGCAGGAGGCGCAGTAGCCGTATTCACCGCTGTCCAACAGGGCCAGGGTGTCATCAATCTTCTTGATCAGCTTGCGCTCACGGTCACGGGTGCGCAGCTCCAGGCTGAACTCCGATTCCTGACTGGCCCGGTCGTTGGGATCGGGAAAGTTGGCCGCCTCGTCCTGCATGTGATGGACGGTCCGGTCGACCTCTTCCATCAACTCTTTTTTCCACGCTGCGAGGATCGCCCGGAAATGGGCCTCCTGCTGGTCGTTCATGTATTCTTCGCCCTTTTTCTCTTTGTAGGGCGTAAAGCCGAACGGACCATTCAGTATCTGTTCGGATTTCTTTTTTGCTGCCATGCGCGGGGCTCCTGACAAACCGCAATTTTGAAGGGCGGTATCTATACCAGAATCCCACAGGAGGGGCAACAATTGATGGAAAATTCGGGGTGCATCAGGAAGGGCGTAGGGTGGTGTAAAGGGGTGTGCTACTCTGGCTCACGGAAGCAGGGGATTCGGCAACTTTCCAGAACTGCCACCCTGTTGAAAAATGACTTATATTCATCGAAACAGACGGCTTCTTCCTGGATAGTATGGGAAATTGCATGAAACGCATCAGGCGATACGGAGGTGGGGAAAGGTGACGGAAAAGAGCGCGACAACCGCCGCCCGGATGGAGCATATCCACCCCTTTTATGTCATGGAATTACTGGCCCGCGCGCGGGCGCTGGAGGGGGAGGGACGCTCCATTATTCACATGGAGGTTGGAGAGCCCGATTTCCCCACCCCGGACCCCATCACCCGCGCCGGCCAGCAGGCCCTGGCGGACGGCCATACCCACTACACTCCGGCCAAGGGGTTGCCCGCCCTGCGCGCGGCCATTGCCGGCCACTACCGGAAGTTTGGTCTTGATCTGGATCCGGAGCGGGTGATCGTCACCCCAGGCTCCTCGGGCGCGCTGCAACTGGTGATGAGCGTGCTGGTGAATCCCGGCGACGAGGTTTTGCTGGCGGACCCGGGTTACCCCTGTAATCGCCATTTCGTCTCCCTGGTGGGCGGCGTTCCTGTAGCCATCCCGGTGGGACCGGATAGTGACTATCAACTTAGCGCCGCCGCAGTGGCATCCCACTGGACGACAAGGACGCGGGCGGTGATGGTGGCGTCGCCCTCCAATCCCACCGGGACGCTGCTGTCACGGAGCGAGCTGGAGGCGATCCATCGGGTGGTGGCGGAGCGTGGCGGTGTCTTGATCGTGGACGAGATCTACCAGGGGCTGATCTATAGCGGGGAGGCTTTCACCGCGCTGAGCATCAGCGATGAGATCTTTGTGATCAACAGCTTTTCCAAATATTTCGGCATGACCGGCTGGCGGTTGGGCTGGCTGGTGGCGCCGAACGGTTATGTGGATGCCATCGACCGCCTGGCGCAGAATATCTTTCTCTCCGCTTCCACCCCGGCGCAGCATGCGGCGCTTACCGCATTCGATGAGGAAACCACCGCGATCCTGGAGCAGCGCCGGGAGGCGTTTCGCCGCCGCCGCGACTATCTGCTGCCGGCGTTGACGGAGATCGGATTTCGTTTTCCGGTCACTCCGCAGGGGGCCTTCTATCTCTACGGTGACTGCTCCGCCTTCAGCGACGACAGCTTCCAGTTTGCCAGTGATCTGCTGGAACAGGGCGGGGTGGCGGTAACGCCGGGAATCGACTTCGGCCGCAACCGGCCGGAGCGTCATCTGCGTTTTGCCTATACCACCGATCTGGAGAAGCTAAAGGAAGGGGTGCGGCGCATCCGCGCCTTTCTTGGTAAATAAAGGATCTAACGGCTGCTGCCGCGCTCGGCGCACCAGAGCGCCGTGGCGCCCGCCACCGCGGCAGGCATGGCCACCAGATTCAGCAGGGGGATCATCATCAACAGGGTGACGCCGCCGCCGAATCCCAGCGCCGTATACCGCATGTCCCGCATGGTCTCGAGGGGTTTGGGGAAGCTGTACCCGGCATTACCCATGGGATAGTCGAGGTATTCCAGGCAGAGATACCAGGCGCTGAACAGCAGCCAGAGGGGCGAGGCGATCAGATTGATGCCGGGGATTAATGTCAGAATCAGCAGCGGCAGCCCCCGGATCAGAAAGTAGCCCAGCTTGCGCAGTTCAGAAACCATGAGGGGGAGCACCGTCTTCCACAGCGGGCTGTTGGGCTGGTCGTGCAGGGTTCCCGTGAGCAGTTGTTCCACCCGCTCCGCCAGCAGGCCGTTGAAGGGGGCGGCGATGAGGTTGGCCACCAGGGTAAAGGTGTAGAAGGTGATCAACGCCATGGTCAGGGCGAACAGGGGCCACAGGATCCAGCGCAGGAAGCTGAGCCAGCCCGACTCGGGCAGCATCCAGTCCAGCAGCGCCGAGAACTGACTGTAGCCGATCCAGCCGATCGCCAGGAACACCAGGACATTGATCACGACCGGCAGGAGCACGTAACGCCGCAGGCCGGGTTGTCGCAAAAGTTTCAGGCCGGTGATCAGGTGGCCGGCGCCCGCGGAGATGCTATTGCTTGCCATAGGATTTACTCATGGAATAAGGAACAGGGCGATCACCGCGCCCAGGATCAGCCGGTAGATCACAAAGGGCAGCATCCCGATACGTTCGATCATCTTCAGAAAATAGTGGATACAGAGATAGGCCGCGCAGAAGGAGTAGAGCACGCTGATGAACAGGTCATTCCAGCTGACCGGGTCCGGGCTCTGGATCAGTGACAGGGTCACCATGCCGCCCGACAGGATGATAGTGGGCACCGCCAGCAGGAAGGAGAAGCGGGACGCCGCCTTGCGGGTCAGTCCCAGCATCAGTCCCGCGGTGATGGTAATGCCGGAACGGGAGGTGCCGGGGATGATGGCCAGGGTCTGAAACAGCCCGATCACCAGCGCATCTTTCCAGGCGATCTCATACTCATCCCGGGTCTGTTTCCCCTTGCGGTCATACCACCAGAGCAGCAGGCCAAACAGCACGGTGGCGGCGGCGATGACGGCGGCGGAACGCAGATCGGTGGCGGCCAGGCTCTTAAACAACCCGCCGATGGCCACGAT
>JBNKPL010000002.1:0-65612 GCA_050295355.1 Sedimenticolaceae bacterium | reverse complement strand
GGCGCTGCGCGGGTTCCAGCAGCTCCTCCAGGGCCGGACGCATGGCCATGTGGGCGAAGAACATGCCGCCCACCCAGACGATGGAGGCGAGCAGATGTAGCGTAAGTGCAAGGGCGAACATAAAACCGTTTCTCCATATAGTCCGAATTTCGGCAATACAGTTGGCTACCAGGAAACCACTGATCAGTTCCTCCCCCACTGGCGGGGAAGGTTAAGGAGGGGGAATGTGAAAAAACGCTGTTATTGACTCCCCCTCCCAGCCTCCCCCACTTGTGGGGGAGGGGCGGGATGATATTTATATGGGAGTTCCCCCAATCTTGAACTTCCATATCTGGTAATCTTGTACCGACATTTCAAGGACAGGCGCTGCCCTCATGCAAACACCCGAATCCCAACTGGAACAACTGCGCAACGGCTTCTCGCTGGTGCTGTCGGGCGGCGGCGCCCTGGGCTATGCCCATATCGGGGTGCTGCGCTTTCTCTCCGAACACGGCCTGCAACCGAAGGAGATCATCGGCACCAGCATGGGCGCCATCGTCGGCGCGGCCAGCGCCATCGGGCTGGATGAACCGCAGATCATGGAGCAGATCGAACGCTTCTCCAACGTCACCAACTGGGCGCGGCCCTCTTTCAATGACCCGGCGCTGCTCAACACCAATAAGCTTGATGGGGTATTCAGCACCCTGTTCGGCGAGCGCCGGATGAATGATCTGCCGCGCCCGCTGCGTATCGTCGCCACCGATTTCAACGACGGCTCGAAACGGGTTTTCGACCAGCGGGACGATCTGCTGCTCAAGGATGCGGTGCGCTGCTCCATGTCCATCCCGGTCCTGTTCCCCCCCGTGACGCTGGAGGAGAGCCACTATGTGGACGGCTTTCTGTGCGCCAACCTGCCAGTGGCGGAGGTCTCCGACCGGTCGCTGCCCATCGTCGCCGTGGATGTGATTTCGGAACGGACCCTGGACCCCTACCGGCCGGGCGAGAACTCGTTACTGGAACGGACCAAGGCGATCATCGACAGCTATGAACGGGCCCTCTACCTGATGATTCGCAACCAGACCCGGGAGGCGATAGAAGGCGCCCCGGACACCATCCTGATCACGCCCCATCTGGCGGGATACAAGATCTACCACTTCCACAAATACCAGCCCATCGTGGAGGCCGGTTACCAGGCGGCGCAACAGGCGTTCTGTAGCCAAACGTGAATCTGGATCAACCCTCCTTTTCGAGGGTGTATTTGATCTTCTTCGCCGCCTTGTCGCCGATGAAGGCGGCGAACTCCGCATAGTTCTCGTAGCCCATCTCCAGGGCGTAGCCGGCTACCGCCCCGATCAACTCGCGGGTTTTGGCGACCTCCTCATGGCTGCGGCCGCAGCCTTCGCAATGCGTACCCTCCTCGGTACAGTAATCTTTTCCGCGGCATGAATGGAACTGCATCACCTTCTCCCCCTGACAAATAACAAATACAAACGGCCGGCTATCTTCGCAGAAAACCCGGGGCGGAAAAACCTGTGACGGCTGGATTAGCCCTCTGCTGTCTGGGGATTCCGGATGAACATCATGGCGATGACCGCGCCGGAAAAGGCCAGAAGCATATCGTGCTGCGCATCCCAGATATCCCCCTGGGTGCCGAGATAGGCGTCCCCCGCCTCGGGACTGACGATCATCGCCACCACCGCCTCCATCACCTCGTAAAATGCGCTGAAGGCGAGAATCAGGGCCGGGGCCATAAACCTTGCCCAGGCGGGCCTGGTCTTGGCCGCCCGCACCAGCACCTCCCAAAACGGATAGGCGGAGAGCAGTCCGTAGGCGAAGTGCACCAGCCGGTCGTAGTGATTGCGCTCGAAACCGCCCGCCTCCTGCAGCCAGAAGCCGAAGGGCGTTTCCGCATAGGTGTAGTGGGCGCCGGTCAGATGCAGGGTCAAGAACAGGGTGAAAAGTCCGTAAGAGAGATTGGAGAAACGGAACCGTCCATAGGTGGCGGCCAGCAGCACGCCATAGATAAAAACCAGCAGATTCTCCAGAAACCAGTCGAAGCGGTTGAAGGGCTGGATCGCCATCAACGACCAGAACAGGATCAGCCAGGCCACCATGCTCTGCAGGGGCCGGTTGTCACGAAACGGCGGCGGCTCCGGTAGCATAGGATCTCAACGAATCCCCGTGGGTTTGCCATCCAGGCTGAGCGCGTTCTTGCTCTCCCAGTACTCCCGGATACCCGCCTCCCCTTTCTTCTCCAGCCAGTCATTGAGCAGGGGGCGTTCCCCCACATATTCATAGCGGGGTACGCCGTAGCCGCAGGAGGTGTGGACCAGATCCACCTCCATGTCGATCATCTGGCGCACCCCCGCCTGTTCGGGGAACAGGGAGCGCAGCTCGCGCCAGTCTCCGTCGCGCGGATGCAGCGCCCGGGCCTGGCCGTAGAGCCGCAGGATCATGGGATCCTCTTCGAAGGAGCAGAACATCACCGTCATGCGCGTGTCTTCCATCAGGTGGGCCGCCGTTTCGTTGGCGCTGCCGGTCAGGTTGAGCCACGCCACCCGGTTCGGCTCCCGCACCCGGAAGCTGTCCATACCCTTTGGCGAGAGGTTGATCCGCCCCTGCCGGGGCGCGGTGCTGACGAAAAACATCTTCTGGTTTTCGATGAAGATCTGATGCAGCTCTTTAATTTCAGTAAAGGTTTTTCCCATTTTGTGTTCCCTCAACAATCGGCCGCCGTGACAAAACCGCAATTCTTCCCGTTTTGTAGCAATAATTGCCTCAGGGTGGCAACTGCAAGCTATTATGAGATAGGTTCTTCCTAACCACGAGAGATGAGGCGTACTTATCATGATTTTGCGTGAGGTTATGATCACCACCCTCGTCGCCCACGCCGGCATGACGGTGGGCGAAGTGTTTCAGGAGTGCGTCGCCAAGGGCGTAGCCGGCCTGCCCTACCGGGATGAAAACGGGGCCATCATCGGCCGCATCTCCATGCGGCATGTGTTCCGTGAAGAGTGCGTGCCCGGGGACATGGTGGACGGCGCCCACCTGCTGGGAAACAGCTTCACGCACCTGGATCTGCAGGATATCGAGAAGTGCCAAATCCTGAGTCAGCCCGTCGAGCCCTACCTGCTAAAGACCATCCCCAGCCTGAGCTCCGGCTCGCCGGTGGTCAAGGCGGTCGCCATCATGGAGCGGTATAACTCCAGTTATCTGTTCATCATTGATGACGGCGCTTATCAGGGCACGGTAACCCGCGCCGGCATCGCCAGCCTGCTGGTCAAGCATTGGGAAAGCTGTCCCACGGAGTCCTGATTTCATGAATAGCTATGCCATGGCCACCTCCACGCTGATCCTGGTGGCCACCTACATCTTCATCTTCCGCGAGATCATTCACCGCACCAGCGCCGCCATCCTCGGCTCGGTGATCATGATCGGTGTCGGCATGGCGATGGGATTCTATTCCCAGGAGGAGGCGCTGGCCGCCATCGACGCCAACACCATCCTCCTGCTGGCCGCCATGATGATGTTCGTCGCCCTGCTGCGTCCCACCGGCGCCTTCGACTACTCGGCGGTGTGGATCGCCCATCTCTCCCAGGGCGACCCCCGGCGGCTGTTGCTCTACCTCAGCCTGGCGGTGAGCCTGATCAGCATGATTCTGGACAATGTGACCACGGTGATCGTATTCGCGCCGCTGACGGTGCTGATCTGCCGTCTGCTCAAACTCAATCCCATGCCCTTTCTGATCGCCGAGGCGATGCTCTCCAACGTGGGCGGGGCGGCCACCCTGGTGGGCGACCCGCCCAATATCATGATCGGCAGCGCCGGCGGGATCGACTTTTCCAGCTTTCTGATCCATATGGGACCCCCCGTGGTGGGGGTCTGGCTGGGAACCGTGGGATTGTTGCTGTTCCTGTTTCGGCGGGAACTAAAGCCGGGCGGGATCCCGGTCCTGGATCTGGATCTCGGCCAGGCGATCCAGAACCCCGTACAGCTCCGGCGAACGTTGTTCGCGCTGGCGGTCATCTTGATCCTGTTTTTCACCCATCACCATCTGCATATCTATCCCGCCTTTGCCGCATTTATCGGTCTGGCGTTGGCGCTGGCGCTGCTGCAGCCGGAGCCGAACAATTTGTTCAAGGCCGTGAACTGGTCGGTGCTGATCTTCTTCAGCGGCCTGTTCATCATCGTCGGCGGGGTAAAGGCCTCGGGGCTGCTGGATCTGCTGGGACAAGAGCTGGGCGTACTGGCGCGAGAGCCGGGCATGCTGCTGATCACCTGCCTGGCCCTGATGTGGATGTCGGCGGTGTTGAGCGCGATCGTGGATAACATCCCGTTCACCGTCACCATGATCCCCATCATCCTCGGGCTGGAGAGCCAGGGGGTCAACATCGCGCCGCTCTGGTGGGCCCTCGCCCTCGGGGTGGGACTGGGCGGGAACGCCACCCATATCGGCGCCACCGCCAACCTGATCGCGGTGGCGGAATCGGAGCGCTGCGGCATCCCCAATGCGCGCATATCCCCCGCCACCTGGTTACGGCACGGGATTCCCGCCACTTTGGCCAGCCTCACCATCGCCACGTTGCTCTTCAGTACCTTTTTCGATTATTTTCTCTGATACAAACCAAGAAGAACCTATTTGGGAGAAAACACTGTGGAGACCCTACTCGGCCTGGGCGCCGGCTTTCTAATCCTGATCCTGCTCATCTGGCTGCTTCCCCTGGTGCTGATCCTCAAGTCCGGCAAGACCTCGGGCGGCGAAAAACTGTTCTGGCTCCTCGCCGTGCTGTGTGTTTCCTGGTTCGCCTGGATTCTGTATGCCCTGCTGGCGCCCATCGGCGCCCGGCGGTAACCATGTCGGAAAGAAAAGAGTTTATCCCCATCAGCGACCGCCACATTTCACCGGCGGTGGACACCTATCAGGCCATTGGCGAACGGCAGGAGCAGCAGGATCGCTATCTGGTCTCCAATCTCCGGGACGGCCTGCTGCTGATGATAGCGGATGGCCACAACGGTACCGGGGCCTCTTCCCTGTTGGCGGAAAACACCACCCAGATCTATTCCGAGGAGCGCGCCGCGCTAGTAGCGGAGGATCCGGACTGGACCCGATGGGGACTGCCGGCCTCCAAGGAACGGCAGGTGATCCGCCGCACCATAAAACGCCTGATCGAACTGACCGATAACGAGCATAGCGGCTCCACCCTGACCCTGGCCTTTCTGCAGCTCGGCTTCCGTATCCGCGACCGGAGCCTTCGCCTGCGCGCCCATGTGGGGCAGATGGGAGATTCGATTTTCGCCTTCAGCTCCCGGCCGGGGGCGCTGGCCATGCCGCCCCTCCATTCGGTCAAGCTGAACGCGAAGGACGCCGCCGCCATCCGGCAGCGCTATAAGGATGAGAAGGGCAAACCTTGCCAGCAGTCACAGATGTATCTATACACCGGGGAGAGCGGGGTCGGACTGGCGGTAACCCGCGCCCTGGGAGACAAAGCCTACACCCTGATCCGGGCTCCCGAGATCAAGACCTTCGAGGCCGACCCGGATCATGCCCTGGTGCTATTGGCCAGCGACGGCATGCTGAATTCGGAAGAGGATATGCGTGAGCAGGTGCGAAACACCATCGCTCACCTTCGGGAGGGCATGCCGCTGCAGGAGCTGGGTGAAAAGCATCGGATACAGGACAACATCACCATGCTGGCGGTCCGTTTCCCGGCGGAAAAATGAATACGGCCTGGGGACCTGATCAGGCCGGACCCCACACCTTGTCCACATAGTCCGCGACCGTACGGTCACTGGAGAAGTATCCCATCCTGGCCACGCTCAGCAGGGAGCGGCGCGCCCACTCGTTGCGGTCCTGGTAGAGCCGCTCCACTTCCCCCTGGCAGCGGATGTAATCCGCGTAGTCGGCCAGCACCAGGAAGGGGTCATGCTTGCTCAGATGGTCCGCTATGGAACGGTGCCGGCTGGGTTCCTCCGGCGAGAAAAAACCCTCGCCGATCTGCTGCAGGATCCGTCCCAACTCCGGATCGGCGTCGCGGTACTCCATCGGCCGATAGCCGTTGTTGCGCACCGCCTGCACCTCTTCCGCCGTAAGCCCGAAAAGAAAGAAGTTCTCCGCACCCAGTTCCTCGCGGATCTCAATATTGGCGCCGTCCAGGGTGCCGATGGTCAGGGCGCCGTTCAGGGCCAGCTTCATGTTGCCGGTACCGGAGGCCTCCATACCCGCGGTTGAGATCTGTTCCGACAGCTCGGCGGCGGGGATCACGGTGGCGGCGGTGCTCACATCGTAATTGGGCAAAAACACGATCTTGAGCCGCTCCTTCACCACCGGATCGTTGTCGATCACATCGGCCACGTCATGGATCAGCCGAATGATGCGTTTCGCCATATCGTATCCGGGGGCGGCCTTGCCCCCGAAGATGATGGTACGCGGCACCCCGCTCCACGCCTCCCCTTCATCCCGTATCCGGTTGTAGAGGGTGATGCCGTGCAGCAGACAGAGCAGTTGGCGCTTGTATTCGTGGATCCGCTTGACCTGCACATCAAACAGGGTGTCGGGATCCACCATCACCCCGGTACGCCACTGGACAATCTGACTCAACCACTCCTTGTTCTGCCGTTTCACCTGGCGGAACGCCTCCTGCAGTTCCGGATCGTCCACAAACTTCTCCAGCTTGCGCAGCTTGCCCAGATCATCCCGCCACTCGTGGCCGATGGTCCGGGTGATGAGCGCACTCAGGCCCGGATTGGACTGAAACAGCCAGCGGCGCGGCGTGATTCCATTGGTCACGTTGACGAACTTGTCCGGATAGAGGGCGCAAAAATCGGGGAACAGCTGTTCCTGCACCAATCTGGAGTGCAGTTCCGAAACACCGTTCACCCGAAAGCTGCCGACGATGGCCAGATGGGCCATGCGCACCCGGCGCCCGCCCTCTTCGTCGATCAGGGACATGCTCCTGAGCCGCCCCACATCCCCGGGAAAGAAGTGCATGACATCCTTCAGGAAGCGGTGATTGATCTCATAGATGATCTGCAGGTGACGCGGCAGATGACACTCCAGCATGTCCACCGGCCAGCTCTCCAGCGCCTCCGGGAGCAGGGTGTGATTGGTGTAGGCGAAGGTATTGCGGGTGATCTCCCACGCCTTCTCCCACCGGAAGTGGTAGCGATCGATCAGCAGCCGCATCCACTCGACCACCGCCAGCGCGGGATGGGTATCATTGAGCTGGATGACGATCCTCTCGCTGATCTTCTCCAGGTCCTCATGGGCCTGGAGATAGCGGCGCAAAATATCCTGCAACGAGGCGCTGACGAAAAAATACTCCTGTTTCAGGCGCAGTTCCCGCCCGGCTCCGGTGGCGTCGCTAGGATAGAGCACCTTGGACAGGTTTTCCGATTCGGTTTTGTGCTCCACCGCGCCGATATAGTCGCCGACCTGAAAATCCTGCAGCTCGAATTCACGGGTGGATTTTGCCGACCACAGTCGCAAATTATTGACCGTGTCGTTGCGATAGCCGGGGATGGGCATGTCATAGGCCATGGCCATCACCTGATCCGAGGGCAGCCAGGAGACCCCGCCTCTGCCATGCTCGTCCGTATAGGGCAACACGCGGCCGCCATAGAACACGGGGTAGAGGATTTCCGGCCGCTGGAATTCCCAGGGATTCCCATAGCGCAACCAGTTCTCCGGATGTTCAACCTGCTCCCCGTTCTCGATGCGCTGGCTGAACATGCCATATTCATAGCGAATGCCGTAGCCGTAACCGGGCAGTCCGAGGGTGGCCAGCGAATCCAGGATACAGGCGGCCAATCTTCCCAGACCGCCGTTGCCGAGCGCGGCGTCATCCTCCAGCCGTTCCAGGTCCGGATAGCTCTTCCCCAACTGCTCAACGGCCTCAAGAATCTCTTCCTCGATATCCAACGCCTGCAGACTGGAGGTGAGGCTGCGGCCGATCAGAAACTCCAGCGACAGATAGTAGATCCGCTTCGCGTCATGACTGTAATAGCGGTTGAAGGTGGCGATCAGGCGTTCCACCAGCCGGTCCCGAACCGTCAGCACCAGGCTCTGAAACCAGTCCCGGTCGGTGGCCGTGTCCATGGTCTTGGTCAGGGAGTAGGTAAGGTGATGGGCGATGGACTGCCTGAGCGCATCCACGTCCATGCCAAGATGATGTATGCCGCGATTTTTTTCTGCTTTTTTAGACATGCCTGTTCCGGCGGAAGGTATTTAGTAATTAGACTGTTCGATCAGCTGGTAGCCGTACTCCGGCTTCCAGCCCCAATCATAGGTGCTTAGATTGTGAACCGCCATGCGCTCCGCCTCCGCCGGGGAGCGGGGATCGAAACCGCAGCCGTAGCTGGTCCTCGGCTTGTTGCGAACCGTCTGATAACTGCTCATCACAATCACCACGTAGGCGTGTGGGTATTCGGTAGTAGCCTGCGGATGCACATCCACGTACCTTCCCTGGTGGCCCTGCGCCTTCAGGCGCGATTTCGCCTTCTCGATGGCGCTGGAGGCGGTCTCCTGTTGCGCGGTCACCCACTCGATGGCCAGGGCGTCACCCAGCTTTTTCGCCACCACGCAGGCGCCTCCCGCCCCCGCGTTCAACGACCACAGGAGCAGCAACAAAGTCCCCGCTATTTGAGACCGGCCCATACCCTCTCCTTCCACATATACTGAAGAGGCTAGGTCCGGGTATTCAGGGTGTCAAGAGTAGCGCATCAAGAAAGCAGGGCCGGCAGGATCAGCACCATCCCAAGAAACAGCAGTAAGGCGAAGGCAAGGCGGCGCATGAGCAGTTCCGGCAGGCGGCCGGCAAGACGCCGCCCCAAACGGGCGGTCAGGATTACCAACGGGACACAGATCAACGTCAGCACCACCATCCCCAGGCTATAACCCCCTTCGACGGTAAGCAGGATGCTGCGCCAGAGCGCCGCGACCCAGAAGATGGCAAGCAGGGTCGCCCGGATGGCCGCCACGCTCAGCGGCTGCCGATAGAGCAGGTAGATGATGGGCGGACCACTGGTATTGAACAGTCCGCCGAAAAAGCCTCCGATCAACCCCGTCAACAGAAAGACGGGTTGGCGGCTGATTCTTTTTTTCGGATGCGGCCTGAATACGAGGGTCAGACTGGCCGCCACAATAATCAATCCCAGCAACAACCGTAACAGCTGGGGCAGATTCGCATCCATGTACTCCAGTGAGAAATAGCCCAGCGCCACGCCCGGAACCAGACCGGCGAGAATGGTCACCCCCTTGGAACGGTCGATCTCGTGCAGATGCCCTTGCAAAGCCGCACTGCCGTTCATCACCACCACCAGGCTGATGACCCCCGCGGTGAAAGAGATCGGTGCGATACCCAGCGCCGTTACGGCACCCATAACAATCAAGCCCAGCGCGAAACCGCTAAACGCCTGGGTAAAGCTGCCCAGCGCCACCAGCAACGCGAAGGCGATGGTATTCCAAAGACCCAGTTCAAATTCCACGCGTGCCCTTCATCCTGCGATATAACGAGAAAAGGCCCCGAAACGGGGCCTTTCCAGATACGAATGTACCGCTAACGATTAGCTGCTCAGACGCTCGAACTTGGCCATCAGCTCATCGTGGGTCTCTTCGTGATTGGGATCCTTCGGGATGCAGTCAACCGGGCAGACCTCAACACACTGCGGCTCGTCAAAATGACCGACGCACTCGGTGCAGCGATCGGGATCGATCACATAATACTCATCACCCTCGCTGATCGCTTCGTTCGGGCACTCGGGCACACACACATCACAACTGATGCATTCATCGGTAATCATCAAAGCCATATCTTCAACTCCTGAGTTTTGGGTCTATTACCCAGATTTATTAAACCTGCGGTTAACCGGCCTTCTTCTGCAAGGCGGCCGCCACCACGGGATGAACAAAATCCTTCACGTCGCCACCCAATGCCGAGATCTCTCTCACCAGACTGGACGAAATGTAGGTGTACTGCTCGGCCGGGGTCAGAAACAGGGTTTCCAGATCCGGCGCCAGCCGCCGGTTCATACCGGCCAGCTGAAATTCATATTCAAAATCGGATACCGCCCTCAACCCCCGCAGGATGACGCTGGCGCCTATCTCACGGGCGAAATCCACCAACAGCGTATCAAATTCCAGGACCTCCACATTGCCAAGGTCCGCCAAGGCGCTACGGGCAAGTGTAACACGCTCTTCGAGCCCGAATACCGGCTGCTTTCCGGGGTTGCCCGCCACCGCCACCACAACCCGCTCGAACAGCGCCGAGGCGCGGGCGATGATATCGCGGTGTCCGTTAGTAATCGGATCGAAAGTGCCGGGATATACCGCCGTCTTCATAGAACCCTGTCTTTCAGCATGGAAGATAATATTATCAGATTCTGAGATGTCAAATGACAAAACGCATCAGTTAACCGTTTGTCACCAGAGCATAGACCACCTGGCCCGCCTTTTTCTCTTTGAGCAGACGCCACTGGGCGGGCAACTCGGGTAATCCCCGCGCCGCATCCGTTTCGATATAGATGCGCGCATCCGGCTTCAGCCAGCCGTTGCTCTGTAACAGCCCGCAGGCCCGTGGCAACAACCCTTCAGAAAACGGGGGATCCAGAAAGACGATATCGAACGGCTCAACCTCCGCCTGCAGCCGGAGCAGGGCGTCCGCCTGCTCCACCTGGACCTTCTCCAGCCCCAGAAGATCCACATTCTCCCGCAGCTGCCGGACCACTGCCGGCGACTGCTCCAGCATCAGCACCCGGCCGGCGCCACGGGAGGCGGCCTCCAGCCCCAGGGCGCCGCTGCCGGCAAACAGGTCCAGACAAGCCGCCCCCGGCAGCAGCGGTTGCAGCCAGTTAAACAGGGTCTCCCGCACCCGGTCGCCGGTGGGCCGCAGCCCCGGCTGATCCGGCACCGGCAGCTTCCGGCCCCGGTGGATGCCGCCGATGATGCGGACCTGGTTTGTTTTACTCTTCCCCTTGGTCACCATTCCCCACCACTACCGTCACCATGCGGTCGGGATGGACCCGCCGCTGAAAGGCGTCCCGGATCTGCTCCCGGGTCACGGCCTCCATCTTGGCCACCAGGGTATCCAGGTAGTCCAGCGGCAGATCGTAAAAACCCATCATGGCGATATACTCCACGATCTTGCTGTTGCTGGCGATCTTCAGGGGGAAGCCGCCGGTGATGTTCTGTTTGGCGGCGGTAAGCTCCTTCTCCGTGGGACCTTGCTCAATAAATTTCCGCAGGGTGACATCCATCACCTGCATCGCCTCATCCCGCTTGGCGTTCTGGGTCTGCGCCCCCATCAGGAACGGCCCCTGGTCCCGCATGGGGGAGAAATAGCTGTAGACGCTATAGGAGAGTCCCCGCTTCTCACGCACCTCATCCATAAGCAGGGAACCGAAACCGCTGCCGCCCAGCACATGGTTGCCCACATAGAGGGGGAAGTAGTCGGGATCTCCGCGCCGCACCCCGGGCTGCCCCACGAAGATGTGGGACTGGCTGGAGGGAAAGGTGAGGCTCACCCGCTTCCCCTTGGCGATCTCGGCCGCCGCGGGAATGCCGGGCGCCCGCTCCCCCGCCGCAAGCCCCTTGCTGATCCGCTCCGCCAGCGCCGCGGCCTCGCTTTTATCCAGCGCGCCCACGAGGACGATCAGGGCATTTTTCGCCACATAGTAGCGCCGATGAAAGGCCCGCAGATCCGCCTCACTCAGGGCGCTAACCGACTCCGGCGTGCCGGAGCCGTGAATGGCGTAGGGGTGATTGCCGTAGAGTTCCTGCATGAAGCGTTTTTTTCCGATGGCGCCGGGGGACTGCTCCTCCCGGCGCAAACCCGCCAGCATGGCCTGCCGGTTGCGCTCCAGATCCTCCTTGGCGAAAGTGGGGTTGGCGAGAATGGCGGCCAGGGTTTCCACCGCCGTATCCAGCGCCCGCTTCTCCTTGAGGCTGCGTATGGAGACCCACGCCATATCCTGAGCGGCGCCGTTGCCCAACTCCGCGCCCACCGACTCCATACGCTCGGCGATGCGGTCCGCGTTCCACGGGCCGGCGCCGTCGGTCAGGACGCCATTGGTCAGTTGGGCGAGCCCCGGCTGCTTGGCGTCGCGCGCGCTGCCCGCATCGAACACCACCCGCGCATCCACGATGGGAAGATCGGGCGCCGCCACGAACCAGACCCGGGCGCCGTTGCCGGTCTCCCAGGTGAGTATCTTCGGACCGGCCCACAGGGACTGACTCAACAGAACCAGGGCAATGAAAAGGGGTCGTTGAAGAGACGCCATCTTACTGTTCATTACGACCTCCCGCCGGGGACGTGCCGGGCTGTTCCTGTTCCAGCGGCAGCGGATCCAGCACCGCTACCGTGAGGTGATCCTCCACCAGATATTTACGCGCCACCGCCTGTACCTGCTCCGCCGTGACCTTCTCCATATTGGCCACATATTGATCCAGCAGCCGCCAATCCAGGCCGATGGTCTCCAGCATGCCGATCTGCATCGCCTGATAGAACACCGAATCGAGCTGATACACCTCGCCCGCCACCACCTGGGCGCGGACCCGCTCCAGCTCCTCCTTGCTCACCAGTTCGGTCCTCAGGCGCTCCACCTGGCCCCGAAGGGCCTGCTCCAGCTCCTGCACCGTATGCTCTTCCCGTGGAACGCCGCTCATGGTCAACATGCCGGGGAGACGGCCAAAGGCGCTGTAACTGGCGCCGGCGGAGACCGCGATCTCCTGGCCGCGTATCAGGTTGCGGCTGAGGCGGGCGCTGTTCCCGCCATCCAGGACCGCCGCCAGCATCTCCAGGGCGTAGGGTTCCCACGTCTCGACTCCCGGCGTCCCGATCACGGGCGTTTTGTAGCCGAGGATCAGATAGGGCTGGCGGGCGGGCGCCCGCACGGTGGTGCGGATCACGCCCCGCTGGGGCGGCTCCAGCAACGGTTTTACCTTGGGGGTGGGCTCCGCCTTCAAGGGGGCGAAGTACTTTTTGGCCAGGACCAGCACCTCATCCGGATTCACATCGCCCACCACCACCAGGGTAGCGTTGTTGGGCGCATACCAGAGACGGTACCACTCCCGCAGATCCTGCGCCGTCATCTGTTCAAGATCGCTCATCCAGCCGATCACCGGATGTTGGTACGGCAGGGCGCGAAAGGCCACCGCGTTGAACTGCTCATAGGTCAGGGCAGTGGGCTTGTCCTCGGTGCGCCAGCGGCGCTCCTCCTTCACCACCTCAATCTCCTTGGCGAACTCCTCCGCCGGCAGCAGCAGGTTGCGCATGCGGTCCGCCTCCAGTTCAAAGGCCACCTCCAGACGGTCCCTGGACAGGGTCTCGTAATAGGCGGTGTAGTCCTTGCCGGTAAAGGCGTTCTCCTCACCGCCGTTGGCCGCCACGATGCGGGAAAACTCCCCCGGCTGATATTTTTCCGTGCCCTTGAACATCATGTGTTCCAGTGCATGGGAGATGCCGGTGATCCCGTCCGGCTCATAACTGGAGCCCACCCTGTACCAGACCTGGGAAACCACGATGGGGGCGCGGTGATCCTCCTTGATGATCACCTGCATGCCATTCTCGAGCTGGTATTCGTGAACCGCGCCTTGCCCAAGGACGGCGCCCGATAAGGCAAATAACAAGACGGCAAAAACCAAACGTCTCATATTTATTCCATGTAGAGATAATGAAAGTGTTAGGATTTGTATCCAGTAATGGACCGGGGCATTCTTCCAGAGGCGGAGAGAGATGTCCAAGGTTCCGGGTATCAACTGAAAGACATGCGGCAACCCTCCAGGTTCCGCTAGGCACGGCATGTTCGGATTCGGTAAAAACAAGCAGCAACAACCGGCTGCCCCGGAAGGGGCGGACAAAGACAACGCCAGGACGGGACTCCTCTCCCGCCTCAAGCAGGGACTGGCCCGGACCCGGAGCAACCTCACCGATGGCCTCTCCGGCCTGCTGCTGGGCAAGAAAGAGATCGATGCCGATCTGCTGGAGGAGCTGGAGACCCTGCTGCTGCTGGCCGACGTGGGCGTGGACGCCACCGCCCGCATCATCGACGAAATCACCCAGCAGGTTAAACGCAAGGAGCTGTCCGATCCCGAGACCCTGCGCCGGATTCTGGAGGAGAAGCTGTTGCTGATCCTGGAGGCCTGCGACACCCCGGTCAAAGCGGCCGCCGAAGGCAAACCCCAGGTGATCCTGATGGTGGGCATCAACGGCGCCGGCAAGACCACCACCATCGGCAAGCTGGCCAAACGGCTGCAACAGGAAGGCCAGTCGGTCATGCTGGCGGCGGGCGACACCTTCCGCGCCGCGGCGGTGGAACAGCTGCAGACATGGGGGGAGCGCAACGGCATCCCCGTGGTGGCCCAACACTCCGGGGCCGACTCCGCGTCGGTCATCTACGACGCCCTGCAGTCCGCCACCGCCCGCAACGTGGATGTGCTGATTGCCGACACCGCGGGCCGCCTCCACACCAAAACCAATCTCATGGAGGAGCTGATCAAAATCGTGCGGGTAATGAAGAAGATCGACCCGGACGCCCCCCACGAAATCATGCTGGTGGTGGACGCCACCACCGGCCAGAACGCCCTCAACCAGGCGCAGCAATTCAACGAGGCGGTGGGACTCAGCGGCATCACCCTGAGCAAGATGGACGGCACCGCCAAGGGCGGCATCCTGTTCGCCATCGCCGAACGGCTAAAACTTCCGATCCGCTTCATCGGTATCGGCGAATCCATTGAGGACCTGCGCCCTTTCGACGCCCAGGCCTTCGTGGCGGCCCTGTTTGAACAATGATCCAGCTGGACAACGTCACCAAACGTTATCCCGGCGGCTACGAGGGGCTGCGCGATGTCAGCCTGCATATCGGACAGGGGGAGATGGTCTTTCTCACCGGCCATTCCGGCGCCGGTAAAAGCACCCTGCTCAAACTGCTGGGGCTGCTGGAGCGCACCACCCAGGGCCACCTGCGGGTGGCCGGACATAATCTAAGCCAGTTAAAGGACAACCAGATCGCCTACCACCGCCGCGACGTGGGCATGATCTTCCAGGACTATCGGCTGCTCATGGACCGCACCGTGTTCGACAATGTAGCCATGCCGCTGGTGGTCTCCGGCGTCGGCTACGCGGAGGTGGGCCGCCGGGTGCGCGCCGCCCTGGACAAGGTGGGCCTGCTCAGCAAGGAGCGGGCCTACCCCATCGCCCTCTCCGGCGGCGAACAGCAGCGGGTGGGCATCGCCCGCGCGGTGGTGGGACGGCCGCCGCTGATCCTGGCGGATGAACCCACGGGCAATCTGGACCCGGAGCTTTCCAAAGAGATCATGGAGCTGTTCGAGCAGTTCAATCACGTGGGGGTCACCCTGCTGATCGCCAGCCACGACCTCGACCTCATCTCCAGCATGCGGAAGCGGACCCTTACCCTGAGCCAGGGAAAACTGGTGGGCGATACGGCCCCTGCGGGAGCGGCGGCATGAAACGCCGCAGCGCCGCCAACAGCCGCCGCGCGGTACGGCGCGGAGATATGGGGACCTGGTTCCTGCAGCACATGCAGGCCGCCGTCTCCAGCCTGGGGCGCTGCAATCGCCATCTCCTCTCCACCTTCATGACCGTGGCGGTGATCGGCATCGCCCTGGCCCTGCCCGCCGCCCTGCATGTGCTGCTCGACAACGTCACCCGGGTGAGCAACAACTGGGATCACGCCACCACCCTGTCGCTGTTTCTGAAGCCGGAGCTGGCCGCAACCGATGCGCAAAAGCTGGAACACCAGCTGCAACTGCTGGACGGGATCGCCACCGTCCATCTGATCCCGCCCGAGCAGGCGCTGGAGGAGTTCCAGCGTTATAGCGGATTTGCCGGCGCCCTGGACGCACTGGATGAGAACCCGCTGCCCGCGGTGCTGGTGGTGGAACCCACGGCGGAATATTCAACATCCAATAAGATCAAGATCCTCAAGGATGAACTGGCCCTGCTCGAAGGGGTGGATTTCGTGCAGCTGGATATGCAGTGGGTACAGCGCTTTCAAGCCATCACCGAAATGGCGGGGCGGGGCGTGGCGGTGCTGGCCTCGCTGCTGGCCCTGGCGGTGTTGCTGATCGTGGGCAACACCATCCGCCTGGAGATCCAGAACCACAAGCCGGAGATCGAGATCACCAAACTGGTGGGCGGCACCGACGCCTTCATCCGCCGCCCCTTTCTCTACAGCGGGTTCTGGTACGGCCTGCTCGGCGGCTGGCTGGCCTGGCTGCTGGTCAGTCTCGCCCTCTGGCTGCTGTCCGAGCCCGCCGCCCAGCTCACCCTGCTCTATGAGGGGCAGTTCGACCTCTCCGCCGTCCCCATCTCCACCATCCTGGTGCTGATGGCGGGGGGCGGCCTGCTGGGACTGGGGGGTTCCTGGGTGGCCGTGGGACGCCACTTGAACGCCATAAACCCTACTTAGTCCGCGGCATATTAAGCACTTGATTTTCCTGAACTTGACGCTACATTAGCACTCTAACGGCGAGACTGCTAAAAATCAGCTGGCACACCCTATCAAAGGGTGCTAATATTAATTCCAGACTAAAGCACTAGGTTATTAGCCATGAGTAAAGAACTTGCTATCCCGATGACCCTGCCCACGGGGAGTATCGACGCCTACATCAGCGCGGCCTATCAGCTGCCGATGCTCACGGCGGAAGAGGAGCGCACTCTTGCCCTGCGGCTGCGGAACGAAAACGACCTGGAGGCCGCCAAGGCGCTGGTGCTTTCTCACCTGCGGTTTGTCATCCGCATCGCCCGCGGCTACTCCGGTTACGGCCTGGCCCTGCCCGACCTGATTCAGGAGGGCACCGTCGGCCTGATGAAGGCGGTGCGCCGCTTCGACCCCGATATGGGCGTTCGTCTGGTCTCCTTCGCCGTTCACTGGGTGAAGGCGGAGATTCATGAATTCGTACTGCGCAACTGGCGTATCGTGAAGGTGGCCACCACCAAGGCGCAGCGCAAACTCTTCTTCAACCTGCGCAGCTCCAAAAAACGCCTCGGCTGGTTTACCCAGGAAGAGGTGGAGCATGTGGCCAACGAGCTGGGGGTAAAACCCGAGACCGTGCTGGAGATGGAGGCCCGGCTCAACAAACATGACCTGGCCTTCGACGGCGGCATGGATGACAGCGATGATCACGCCCCGGTGGCACCGGCCGGCTATCTTCCGGATATGCGTATGGAACCCTCCCGTCAGCTGGAGGCAGCGGATAGCGAAGAGAACGAGAAAGAGCAGCTCTATATGGCGCTGGAGAGCCTGGACGAGCGCAGCAAATCCATCCTCGAGGCGCGCTGGCTGACCGAACAGAAGTCCACCCTGCATGAACTGGCCGACCGCTTCGGCGTCTCTGCGGAACGTATTCGCCAGATCGAAAAGCGAGCCATGGAGAAGATGAAGGCGCAGCTGGCCGTATAGCCCGATTGCCCATCCACAGCCAAAAACCCGGCCGAAAGCCGGGTTTTTTATAGGTAAAACAAGGGGGTTGGGGAAAATAGCGCTTTTCGGTTTTTTCCTTGGATTTATTGAGAATTCTCAATGCGTAGGGTGGGATCGATATGGTCCAATAGTTCCACGGTCAGCGGTAGACCTAATTTTAGATTTGATCGCTGTGCCGGCATCTCCTCCTTTGGTTAAGGCCGCCAATCCTCTTGGCGGCCTTTTTTTTATGTACAGGATGTACGCACTGGGAACTGCTCCTGCGTTTCCAGTATACCCGCCATCCCTGGCGGTAGTACGCCGCGGGTGCAGGGATGCACAAAAGCGGCGCTGGCCAGGGATGGTCTTATGCCGTGGAGCACATGGACGTGCGGGAGCGGCGTTATGTACAGGATGTACGCACTGGAAACTGCTCCTGCGTTTCCAGTATACCCGCCATCCCTGGCGGTAGTACGCCGCGGGTGCAGGGATGCACAAGAGCGGCGCTGGCCATGGATGGCCTTATGCCGCGGAGCACATGGATGTGCGCGACCAGAACGAGCAACGCGAGTTCAGGAAGTACCTGATGAAACGCCGTAGGCGGTTCTGAGGTGAGAGCGGCGTTATGTACACAGTTAAGTACACACGTCACGCCCTGAGAGTCGTTACTCCTTCACCCTCGCCTTCAGCGGTCCCTCCAGCTTCCCGGACATATCGCGCAGCAGGGTTTCCGTGGTGTCCCAGTCGATACAGGCGTCGGTGACTGACAGACCGTACTCCAGCTTGCTCAGGTCGGCGGGGATCTTCTGATTGCCCGCCTTCAGGTTGCTCTCCAGCATGATACCCATGATGGAGCGGTTACCCTCCAGGATCTGATTGGCTACATTGTCCGCCACCAGCGGCTGCAACTCCGGTTTTTTGCTGGAGTTGCCGTGACTGCAATCCACCATGATGTTTTCCGGCAGTCCCACCTCTCGCAACGCCTCTTCGCAGAGGGCGATATGAACGGAGTCGTAGTTGGGCTGCCGGTCACCGCCGCGCAGGATCACATGTCCGCAGACATTGCCCGTGGTCTTCATCACCGTCACCTGCCCCTGCTGGTTAATGCCCAGAAAACTGTGGGGCTGGGAGACCGAATGCAGGGCGTTGATCGCCACCGCCAGCCCGCCGTCGGTGCCGTTCTTGAAACCCACCGGCATGGAGAGACCGCTCGCCATCTCGCGGTGAGTCTGGGATTCCGTGGTGCGCGCGCCGATGGCCGCCCAGGCGAAAAGATCCGACATGTACTGGGGGCTGATGGGGTCCAGCGCCTCGGTGGCGGCGGGCAGGCCCATCTCCGCCAGCCACAGCAGCAGTTGCCGCCCCTTGTGCAACCCCTCCTCAATGCGGAAGGAGTCGTCCATGTAAGGGTCGTTGATCAACCCCTTCCAGCCCACGGTGGTGCGCGGCTTCTCGAAATAGATCCGCATCACGATATAGAGGCTATCGGAAAGCTCATCATGGAGCCGCTTCAGCCGCTGCGCATACTCCTTGGCGGCCTCCACGTCATGGATGGAGCAGGGGCCCACCACCACGCACAGCCGGTGGTCCTTGCGGGCCAGGATGTTCTTGATGGTCTGACGCGCCTGCCATACCAGTTCTTCCCCCTCGGGTGTGTTGGGGAGGTGCTTTTTCAGCTCCGCCGGGGAGATCAGAACCCGCTCATCGGCGACGTTGGTGTTGTATATCTGGTGCTTCGTCATGGGTATCGGCGTGTTGGATTATGCCCGCAAATGATTATAGGGCCGGTAATAATACGATGTTTGGGGTAACAAACAAATTACCAGATGCGTCAACCCTATATAGATAGGGGCTTTTTCTTTTGATTACCGATATCGAAACAGGAAAATGCTGGGTAAGGTCACCCTACAATACAGGCAACAAAAAGGGGGCCGAAGCCCCCTTAACCAAACATCAGCTAACCGCTCATCAGTTATTCTGAATAACAATATTCGGAAACTTGGCCGCGTAGTTCTTCGCCTGCAACGACAGCTTGGCCGCGGTCTTGCGTGCGATCTCACGATAGATCTGGGCAATGCGGGATTCCGGTTCCGCCACTACGGTGGGCTTGCCGCTATCGGTCTCCTCGCGGATGCGGATATCCAGCGGCAGGGCGCCGAGGAAGTCCACGCCGTACTGCTCGGCCATGCTGGAGCCGCCGCCCTGACCGAAGATGTGCTCTTCATGACCGCATTCGGAACAGATATGAATGCTCATGTTCTCCACGATGCCCAGCACGGGCACCTCCACCTTCTCGAACATCTTAAACCCCTTGCGGGCATCCAGCAGGGCGATGTCCTGGGGGGTGGTGACGATCACGGCGCCGGAGACCGGCACCTTCTGGGCCAGGGTCAGCTGGGTGTCGCCGGTGCCCGGCGGCAGGTCGATGACCAGATAATCAAGATCATCCCAGTTGGTATCGTTCAACAGCTGTTCCAGGGCCTGGGTGACCATGGGACCGCGCCAGATCATGGGGGTCTCTTCCTCTACCAGAAAACCGATGGACATGGCCTGCAGGCCGTAGTTCTCCATGGGCTCCAGGGTCTTGCCGTCCTTCGACTCCGGCTGACCGGAGACGCCGAGCATACGCGGCTGGGAGGGGCCGTAGATATCGGCGTCCAGCACGCCCACCTTGGCGCCCTCTTCCGCCAAAGCCAGGGCCAGGTTGACGGCGGTGGTGGATTTGCCCACGCCGCCCTTGCCGGAGGCGACGGCGATGATGTTCTTCACGTTGTCGATGGGCTTGAGGGATTTCTGCACCGAGTGGGCCACGATCTTCCAGCCGACGGTCACTTCCGCGGAGGCGACGCCCGCCACCGCTTCCACCTTCTCCTTCACGGCGTTGGCCAGTGCTTCCTGAACCCCCTGGGCGGGAAAGCCCAGTTCGATCGTCACCTTCACCTTGCCGCCATCGATCGCCACATCCTTGACCGCCTTGGCCTGAATCAGGTCCTTCTCAAGATGGGGCTCCACATACTCCGCGATGGCCGCTTCGATCTGCTCGCGCGTCAGCTCTGACATAATCTGTTACTCCTGCTACCGGACCGGCTCGCGGCCGAATCCCCTGAAAATCGTTGATAAATATGGGCGCGCATTCTACCCCAGCGGCCCCAGTTCCCCAACCAAAACGGTCAGTCATTCCATCCAACCCGAGAGAATAGACACGCAAAGGACGCAAAGGCGGTTACGGGTATCCTATGTATGTTACCCGTCCGTCTCATGTCATAATGCGTCGTTTTCAGCCACTCGACACAAACAGCCGTACGATGAGCACAGAACCCCGCAACATCCTGGTCACCAGCGCCCTGCCCTACGCCAACGGGCCGATCCACATCGGCCATCTGGTGGAATACATTCAGACCGATATCTGGGTCCGGTTTCAGAAAATGCAAGGGAACCGCTGCCTCTACGTCTGCGCCGACGACGCCCACGGCACCCCCATTATGCTGCGCGCGCGCCAGGAGGGGATCGAGCCGGAACAGCTGATCGCCCGGGTGGCCGAGGAGCACAAGGCGGATTTCGCTGATTTCAATGTGAGCTTCGACAACTACCACTCCACCCACTCGGACGAGAACCGGGCGTACGCCAGCCTGATCTACGAACGGCTGCGGGACGGCGGCCACATCGCCAACCGCACCATCACCCAGGCCTACGACCCCGTGGAGAAGATGTTCCTGCCGGACCGCTTCATCAAGGGCGAGTGCCCCAAGTGCGGCGCCGTGGACCAGTACGGCGACAACTGCGAGGCGTGCGGCGCCAGCTACTCCCCGAGCGAGCTGAAGAACCCGGTCTCCGCCGTCTCCGGGGCCACCCCGATCACCAAAGAGTCGGAGCACTACTTCTTCCGCCTTGGCGACTTCGAGGGGATGCTGCAGTACTGGATCAAGGGCGAGCACCTGCAGCCGGAGATCGCCAACAAGCTCAATGAGTGGTTCGAGGCGGGCCTGCAGGAGTGGGACATCTCCCGTGACGCCCCCTATTTCGGTTTCGAGATCCCGGACCACCCGGGCAAATATTTCTATGTCTGGCTCGACGCCCCCATCGGTTACATGGCCAGCTTCAAGAACCTCTGTGATCGCACCGAAGGGCTGGAGTTTGAGGAGTTCTGGAAAGAGGACTCCGAGGCCGAGCTGTACCACTTCATCGGCAAGGACATCATCTATTTCCACGCCCTGTTCTGGCCCGCCATGCTCAGCGGGTCCGGGTTCCGCACCCCCAGCGCCATCTTCTCCCACGGCTTCCTCACCGTGGACGGCCAAAAGATGTCCAAGTCCCGCGGCACCTTCATCAAGGCGCGCACCTACCTGGATCACCTGAATCCCGAATACCTGCGCTACTACTTCGCCGCCAAGCTCGGCTCCGGGGTGGAGGACATCGATCTCAATCTTGAAGATTTCACATTGCGTGTAAATTCAGATTTGGTGGGCAAATATGTAAATATCGCAAGCCGTGCTGCCGGATTTTTAACAAAGCATTTCAATAGTGAAATCGGAGATTTACCGGGGATCACGGTTTCTCAGCGAGGCACAACTGAAACGGAGACACTTCGTTTCCACTTAATTGAAGAGCTTTTAGAAGACTCAAAAACGATCGCCTACCACTACGAGAATCGCCGATTCAAATACGCAATGACCCTGATCATGAGCCTTGCTGACAAGATCAACCAATATTGGGATCAACAGAAACCCTGGAAAATCGCCAAACTCCTAGACGATAACGCAAACCGCTACGTCCTCCATGAGGTTTGCAGCGCAACGATCGAAGCATTCAGAATACTTAGCATTTACCTTGCGCCTGTTCTTCCAAATATCGCCGAGGAAGTTGCTCGCTTCCTAAACGTGAAGCCGCTGAAATGGGCTGATTTGAATAATACGTTGCCAAATGGGCACAAAATCAATCCATACCAACACCTTATGACTCGCGTTGACCCGAAACAGATCGAAGCCATGATAGAAGCATCCAAAGAAGACCTGACCGCCACCGACGCCAAAAAGACCAAGCCGCACGAGACCGCGACGGAGGGCCATCTGGCCAAGGACCCCATCGCCGATGAGATCGAGTTCGGCGACTTCGCCAAGGTGGACCTGCGCGTGGTGAAGATCCTCAAGGCGGAGCATGTGGAGGGGGCGGACAAGCTGCTGCAGCTCACCCTCGACCTGGGCGGCGAGATCCGCAACGTGTTCGCCGGCATCAAATCCGCCTACGCGCCCGAGGAGCTGGAAGGAAAACTCACGGTAATGGTCGCCAACCTCGCCCCGCGCAAGATGCGCTTCGGGGTCTCCGAGGGCATGGTGCTGGCGGCGGGACCGGGCGGCAAAGACCTGTTTATACTGAATCCCGACGCAGGCGCCGAGCCGGGAATGAAGGTCAAATGAATGTCGCCCTGTCCCCGGGGCGATTGAATCAGGCACGGATATTCATCGCCCTCGGGACAGGGTTTTTATAGGGTGTTCCCGGAAAGCGCGTGCGCCTAGGTGCGCGGAAAACCATCAGATGATGAACGCACGAAACTCCTTCTCGTGCTGAAGGATCTCTTCCTTCAGATCCATAAACCGGTCATCAAGTTTTGCAAACTGCTCCCTGCCCGAGTCTTCGTCCATCAGCTTCCACTCAGCGGCGCCTCCGGCCATGAGATTGGCCACATAAATAATATCTTTCAGGCTGAGTATTTTGGCCGTTACGGGGCGGGGCTGATCATGCTCCCGCACCGCCTCTACAATCTTCTCGGGCATGCCGAGGGTATCCAGCAGCGTACAGCCGATACTGTCGTGCCACTGCATGATCATGTGTATGACGGTCTTCGGACGCTGGCACAACTCTTCGTATTGGGAGGCGCGATAGAGCATGTAGAAGGCGCCGATGTCATGCACCATACCGGCCAGCAGGGCCTCATCGGGTTCGTAGCTGGCGAAGTGCTTGCAGATGACATAAGCGGCGCTGGCGGTTCGCAGGGAGTGCCGCCAAAGCTTTTCCGAGAACGCCTTAAAGGCCGTCTCTGACACGGCGCCGCTGATCTGCTGGGTGGCCACTGTCAGCGCGGTGAAGCGCACCAGATTCATACCCAGCCGCATCACCGCCCGCTTGACGTCGGTGATCTCGTCGCCACCCGTGTTATAGGCCGCGGAGTTGGCCATCCCCACCAGACGGGAGGCGACCAGCGGCTCGGCGTTGAGCGCCACCGCGACCTCTTCCAGTGACCAGTCCTCGTTACTGAGCTTCTCGCGCAGATGGATAGCGGTATCGAAGCTGGTGGGGAAAGTGATATCACCGGTCAGTTCGCTGGCGATGTCCTGCAACATCTGAAAGCGTTGCGCTTTCAGCTCCTCACCCGTTTTATCTGCATCAACCATGTTCACTCCTGCCTATGGTCCCCGGTCTCCTATCAATCCTGCAGGAACCAGGGAACTCGCGAAGGCCTTCAGCTCATCAGCCGGACGGAGGACGGCTGACGAGATACCCTTGCAGAATAGCACAGCCGCTCTCTATCAACATTCGCTGTCCCAGCGCGGAATTCGCTGGCGGACGGCGCGGATTTCCCACTCGCCGATAGGGACGATCAGGCGCCCAAACCCACCCCCAACCCCTAACAACCCCCCGGTTCACATGGATTCCCTGACCCCCATGACCGCACGGCCCCGGGATATCACGGCTAATAAATACATCAGAAAAATCAATGTTACACATTAGCAATATCTGATAGTCTATTTTGCTTTGAGCCATGCCAGCTACGGAGATTACGGGGTTGCTCCGCCACGCGCCGCATCGGCAATTGAAATTTTCCAGGTAGGGTCTCCCATGCAAGAGTACATCCTTATCCTTGTAAGTACGGTACTGGTTAACAACTTTGTACTGGTGAAATTCCTTGGGCTCTGCCCCTTCATGGGCGTTTCCGGCAAGATCGAAACGGCGGTGGGCATGAGCCTGGCCACCAGCTTCGTGCTCACCCTGGCCTCCGTGGTCAGCTACCTGACCAACGAATATATGCTGGTGCCCCTGGGCCTGGGCTATCTGCGCACCATCGCCTTCATCATGATCATCGCTGTACTGGTGCAGTTCACCGAGATGGTGATGCACAAGACCAGCCCGGTGCTATATCAGTTGCTGGGCATCTTCCTGCCCCTGATCACCACCAACTGCATTGTGCTTGGGGTGGCCCTGCTCAATATCCAGGAGAAGCACGACTTTATCGAATCCGCCCTGTACGGCTTCGGCGCCGCCGCCGGTTTCTCCCTGGTGCTGATCCTGTTCGCGTCGGTACGTGAGCGTATCAATGTCTCCGATGTACCCGCGCCCTTCAAGGGCAGCGCCATCGGGATGATTACTGCCGGCCTGATGTCCATGGCGTTCCTGGGCTTCGCCGGCCTGGTTTCTGCGTAAAGGGAGCGGTCTAGCATGCTGGTTGCGATCATCGCCATATCTCTACTCGCCCTTCTCTTCGGTCTGAGCCTGGGCTTTGCCTCCATCCATTTCCATGTGGAAGAGGACCCCATGGCGGAAAAGGTTTCCGAACTTCTGCCCCAAAGCCAGTGCGGCCAGTGCGGATTTCCCGGTTGTACGCCCTATGCGGAAGCGGTGGTGGCCGGCAACGCGCCCATCAACGGCTGCCCCCCGGGCGGTGAGTCCACCATGATCGCCATCGCGGAACTGCTGGGCGTGGATCCCATGCCTCTGGGGGAAGGAGACACCGAGGTGGCCGGTCCCCTGGTCGCCGTGATCAACGAACAGGAGTGCATCGGTTGCGCCGTCTGCCTCAAGCACTGCCCGGTGGACGCCATCCTCGGCACCACCCGCCAGCTGCACACGGTCATCAGCGCGGAATGCATCGGCTGCAAGGCCTGCGTGGAACCCTGCCCCGTGGACTGCATCAGTATGCAGCCCGTCCCCGTCCATCTCGGCAACTGGGGCTGGCCTCTGCCCGCTCCTGGCGAGCCGGGTGAGATTGCCGTTTCGGCAACGGCATGATGGGGAGCGGAACCGATATGCAACAGACTATGAACGCTTCTAACCGCAAACTCTGGAAACTCCCCGGCGGCATCCATCCGTCGGACAACAAGGCCCAGTCCCTGACCCGCCCGCTGGAGAAGGCGGCGCTGCCCAAGCGTCTGACCATCCCGCTGCAGCAGCATCTGGGCGCGCCGGCCAAGCCCCTGGTGGCGGTAGGCGACCGGGTGCTGAAGGGCCAGATGATCGGCGAACCGGCCGGTTTCATCAGCGCCGCCGTGCATGCCTCCAGCTCCGGCACCGTGGTGGAGATCGGCAATCTTCCAGTACCCCACCCGTCCGGCCTCAACGGTCCTTGCGTCGTCATCGAGACCGACGGCAAGGAGGAGTGGATCGAACTGCCTGAACCGGTCACCGATTTCACCACCCTGGAGAAGGACGAGATCATCCGCCGCGTGCGTGATGCGGGCATCGTGGGCATGGGCGGCGCCAGCTTCCCCTCCAGTGTCAAGCTGAGTCCGCCGCCCAACCAGAAGATCCACACCCTGGTGATCAACGGCGTGGAGTGCGAACCCTTTATCACCTGCGACGATCTTCTGATGCGCACCCAGGCCGGCCGGATCATGGAAGGCATCAAGATCATGCGCCACATGCTGGGCGTGGAGAAGACCCTGATCGGCATTGAGGACAACAAGCCCGAGGCCGCCGAATCCATGCGCAAGGCGGTGGCCGCGGCCGGTCTCGACAACACCGAGGTGGTGGTCATCCCCACCCGCTACCCGAGCGGCGGCGAGAAGCAGTTAATCTATATCCTGACCGGTCAGGAGGTCCCTTCGGGCGGCCTGCCCGGCCACATCGGCTTTGTCTGCCACAACGTGGGCACCACCGCGGCTGTCGCTGACGCCGTGCTGGAGGGCAAGCCCCTGATCTCCCGTTACATGACCCTCACGGGTGGCGGTATCGCCGAACCGCGCAACCTGGAGGTGCTGGTAGGCACCCAGGTGAGCGAGTTGGTGGAACAGGCCGGCGGCTACACCCCCAAGGCCTCGCGTCTCATCCTCGGCGGCCCCATGATGGGCATCTCCATGGCCCACGACGGGGTCCCGGTGGTCAAGGCCACCAACTGCGCCCTGTCACCGAGCGCCGACGAGGTACCCCACCCGGGGGCGGCCAGCGCCTGTATCCGTTGCCTGCGCTGCGTCACCGCCTGCCCCATGAACCTGCTGCCGCAGAAGATGTACTGGCATGTACGTTCCAGCGCCCTGGACCGCGCCAAACACTACAACCTGTTCGACTGCATTGAGTGCGGCTGCTGCTCCCACGTCTGTCCGGCGCGCATCCCCCTGGTGCAATACTTCCGCCACGGTAAATCCGCCTGTCGTGAAGATGATGTCCTGAGCCAGAAGCAGGAGATCGCGCGTCAACGCACCGAGGCCCGCAACGCCCGCCTGGAGCGGCTGGAAGCGGAGAAGAAGGCCAAGATGGAGGCCAAGAAACAAGCGGCCGCGGCCAAGGCGGCTGCCGCCAAGCAGGCGGCGGAACAGAAGGCCGAAGAAGCGCCCCAAGAGCAGGCCCCCGAAGGGCCGGCCACCGACAAGCAGGACGGATAAGCGATGCAATTTTCAACCATTACATCACCCTATACCGACCGCCCCAACAGCGTCACCATGGCGATGCTGTGGGTGATCGTGGCGCTGATCCCCGGCGCCGTCGGCATGATCTGGTATTTCGGCTGGGGCATCCTGATCAATATGGTGCTGGCCGTCATTACCGCCGTGGCCTGCGACGCCCTGGCCATGAAACTGCGCAAGCGTCCGGCCGGCCCCGTGGTAGGCGATCTAAGCGCCGTCCTCACCGCCATGCTGTTCGCGGTGGCGGTGCCGCCCCTGCTGCCCTGGTGGCTCACCGTGCTGGGCATGGCCTTCGCCATCCTGGTGGTGAAGCAGATGTACGGCGGCCTCGGCTACAACATCTTCAACCCGGCCATGGCGGCCTATGTGCTGCTGCTGGTCTCCTACCCGGTACAGATGACCTCCTGGCTGCCGCCCATCTCCCTGAACGAGAATCCGCTCAGCTTCGTGGAGACCCTGAATGCCGTCTTCGGCAGCCTCCTGCCCGCGGGCCAGAACTGGGATGCGGTGACCATGGCCACACCCCTGGACACCATGAAGACCGGCCTCTCCCTGAACAAGACCGTATCCGAACTGGGCGCCACCGATGTCATGGGCGTGTTGGGCGGCACTGGCTGGGAGCTGATCTTCGGCCTCTACCTGCTGGGCGGCCTGTTCATGCTGTACAAGAAGGCCATCAGCTGGCACATCCCGGTCTCGGTGCTGGCGGGCGCGGCGGTCATGGCCACCCTGTTCCAGATCATCGACGCGGACGCCCACCCGGGCGCCCTGTTCCATATCTTCAGCGGCGCCACCATGCTGGGGGCCTTCTTTATCGCCACCGACCCGGTGACCGCGCCCGGCACCCGCAGCGGCCAGATCATCTACGGCCTCAGTATCGGCGTGTTGATCTACATCATCCGCACCTGGGGCGGCTATCCCGACGCGGTGGCCTTCTCGGTGCTGCTCATGAACTCGGCGGCGCCGTCGCTTGGACACTTCACCCGTCCGCGGACCTTCGGCCACAAGGGGGCGGAACATGATTAAGAAGAAGATCGTCGTCGCTGGCCTGCTGCTGGCCATGTTCGCCGTCCTCGGTACGGGGCTGGTGGCCTTCACCCACCAGGTGACCAAGGACCAGATCGCCGAAAACGAGCGTCAGGCGCTGCTGAAAAGCCTCAGCGCCATGGTGCCGGCGGAGAGCATCGACAACGACATCGTCAACGACAAGATAGAGCTGACCGAACCCGAGGTGCTGGGCGGTGAGACCACCACCGTCTACCGCGGCCGTAAGGGCGGCGCGCCAGTGGCGGCGGTGTTCACCTCCATCGCCCCCGACGGCTACAGCGGCCAGATCAAACTGCTGGTGGCGATCAAGGTCGACGGCAGTCTCGCGGGTGTGCGGGTTGTAGCCCACAAGGAGACCCCGGGCCTGGGCGATAAGATCGAGATCGAAAAGAGTGATTGGGTTCTGGGCTTCAATGACAAGTCCCTCGGCAACCCAACCCTGGATAAATGGGCGGTGAAACGGGACGGCGGCATCTTTGACCAGTTCACGGGCGCCACCATCAGCCCGCGCGCCATCGTGAATGCGACCAAGCGGACGTTGCTCTACTTTAAAGAGCACAAAGACACGATCTTTGCGGAAGCCCCGCAAGCGGCCGCACCAGCGGATCAGGGTTAATCGGTAACAATAGCGTAGCGCATTCCACCGAAACCATGGCAGAAATTTAGAGAACCTTGTTTAGCCACAGAGGACACAAAGCGAGAGTAGACACATTACCAGTATGACCTCCGTGTCCTCTGTGCTCTCTGTGGCAAATATTTTAACGAAAGGCGATTGAAAATGGCAGAAATCACCTACGGCAAGATGATCAAAGACGGGTTGTGGGACAACAACCAGGCGATAGTGGCGCTGCTCGGCCTCTGTCCCCTGCTGGCCGTCACCAGCACCGCCATCAACGGCCTGGGACTGG
The DNA here is from genome assembly GCA_050295355.1 of Sedimenticolaceae bacterium. GTDB lineage: Bacteria > Pseudomonadota > Gammaproteobacteria > Chromatiales > Chromatiaceae > CBFDBF01. The sequence goes on along the minus strand of JBNKPL010000002.1, from coordinate 36,652 downwards.
GGATCGCCACCACGGTGGTGCTGACCCTCTCCAACATCACCATCTCTCTGATCCGCAATATTGTAAAACCGGAAATCCGGCTGCCCGTGTTCGTGCTGGTCATCGCCTCCTTCGTGACCGCGGTGGAACTGAGCATGAACGCCTGGTTCTACGAGCTGTTCAAGGTACTGGGCATCTTCATCCCGCTGATCGTGACCAACTGCGCCATCATCGGCCGCGCCGAGGCGTTCGCCTCCAAAAACAACCTGCTCAGATCCGCCGTGGACGGCATCGCCATGGGCGTCGGTTTCACCCTTGCCCTGGTGGTGCTGGGCTCCCTGCGTGAGATCATCGGTCTGGGCACCCTGTTCTCCCAGGCCCACCTGATGTTCGGCGAGGCCGCCGCCGGCCTGACCATGAGCCTGGGTGCGGATTTCAAAGGCATGCTGCTGGCCATCCTGCCCCCGGGCGCCTTCATCGGCATGGGTTTCCTGATCGCCATTAAAAACATCATCGATACGCGCGCGGAGAAGAAATGCGCCCCGGCCGTGGCCGATGCGCCGGAACCCAGCGCCGCCTGATCGGATAACCAGTAGGTAGTACAAAGAGGGCGCAGATGCGCCCTCTTTTTTTCGCCCCGGTAACCGCTTAAGCTCTCAAGCCCCATGAACGCATCCAAACGCCAGCAGATCTTCGAGCGGCTGCGGGAACAGAACCCCGCCCCCACCACGGAGTTGCACTACAGCACCCCCTTTGAACTGCTGGTGGCGGTGATCCTCTCCGCCCAGGCCACCGACCGCGGGGTCAACAAGGCCACCGCCAGGCTCTACCCAGTGGCCAACACGCCGCGGGCGATCCTGGAACTGGGCGAGGCGGGGCTGAAGCGCTACATCCGCACCATCGGGCTGTTCAACACCAAGGCGAAAAACATCATCGCCACCTGCCGGCAGTTACTGGAGATCCACGGCGGCGAAGTGCCGGAGGAGAGAAAGGCGCTGGAGGCCCTGCCCGGGGTGGGCCGAAAGACCGCCAACGTGATGCTCAACACCGCCTTCGGGCAGCCCACCATGGCGGTGGACACCCACATCTTCCGGGTGGCCAACCGCACCCGTATCGCCCCGGGCAAGACCCCTCTGGAGGTGGAGAAGAAGCTACTGCGCCATGTTCCGCAAGAGTTCATGCAGGATGCCCACCACTGGCTGATCCTGCATGGCCGCTACACCTGCATCGCACGAAAACCGCGCTGCGGTTCCTGTATTATTGAAGATCTGTGTGAATTCAAAGAGAAAAACCTCGACTGAGCGAATACAAAACCATGTATGGACAGGATAGAACCGCCATGCGGCGGGTGTTCGTGGAGGCGTGGCGAAAACAGCGCGCCGGCGAACCCATGGAGCCTCTGGAGCAGGTGATCGCCCACATTGTGCTGCAACACCCGGAGTACCACTCCATGCTGGAGACCCCGGAGCCGGTCCTGGACAAGGACTTTCTGCCGGACGAGGGGCTATCCAACCCCTTCCTGCACATGGGGATGCACATCGGCCTGCAGGAGCAGATCTCCACCGACCGGCCCGGCGGCATCACCCTGCTCTATCGGCAACTGGTCGCCAAGCGCGGCGACCCCCACGAGGCGGAACACCAGATGATGGAGTGCCTGGGGCGCATGCTGTGGGAGGCGCAGCGGGCCAACCGCATGCCGGACGAAGCGGCCTATCTGGAGTGCCTGCGCTCGCTGGCGGGCTAATGAGTTCCCGGGAAGTGCGCGGCGCTTTGACCTATAGTTAGAGATGGGTGAACCAGCATGATTCCAAGGAGGTATCCGTATGAGTACTGCCTGGGTAGTTGTGGCCGACTCCTGTCGCGCACGTATCTTCTCCGCCGAAAAACCGGCCAGTCCGCTGACTGAACTCCAGATCCTTACCCACCCCGAAGGCCGCCTGCACCAGGGCGACCTGATCTCCGACAAACCCGGCCGTGACCGTAACAGCAGTACCGGCAGCCACGACCTGGGGCGTGAAAACGACCCCAAGGAGGAGGAGGCGTTGCGCTTTGCCGCCGAGGTGTGTGAGGTCATAGAGGACGGCCGCGCCAAGGGCCGGTTCCAGAAACTCTATATCGTCGCCGCCCCCAGCTTTCTGGGTCTGCTCCGCAAACATTCGAACGGCGCCCTGAAAAAGACGGTTACCGAAGAGATCGCCAAGAACCTGTGCACCAAAACCCCGGAGGAGATCCGCAAGAGCCTGCCCCAGTATCTTTAAGATCTGCCGCCTAACCGGCCAAGGAAGAACAACAAATGACCAAACCCCTTGCCCCCTCCGAGCTGTATCACGCCTGTGATCGCGGCAAACTGACCTTCGAAACCACCGCGGAGCTGCCGCCCCTGACCGAGACCATCGGTCAGGAGCGGGCGCTGGATGCCATCCATTTCGGTATCGGCATCCCGCATCAGGGATACAACCTCTATGTCATGGGCTCCACCGGGCTCGGCCGCCATACCATGGTGCAGCAGGCCCTGGAACAGAAAGCGAAGGATGCGAACCGGCCGCCGGACTGGTGTTATATTTCCAACTACGCCAACCCGCATACCCCCCAGGCCCTATCGGTTCCCGCCGGGCTCGGCAGCAAACTGCGCCACGATATGCAACAGCTGGTGGACGACCTGCTGACCGCCATACCCGCCGCCTTCCAGAGCGATGAGTACCGCCGCCGCGCCAGCGAGATCAGCGATGACTTCAAGGCGCGGGAAGAGCAGACGGCCAACGAACTGGGCGCCCAGGCCCAGAAGCGGGGTATCGCCCTGTTGCGCGGCCCCGCCGGCTACACCCTGGCGCCGCAAAAGAAAGGCAAGGTCCTCACTTCCGATGACTTCCAGAAACTGTCCGACAAGGAGCAGGAAGAGCTGGGAGAGAAGCTGGAGGAGATCAAGGAGGAGCTGAAGAAGGCCATGGAGCGCCTGCCGGAGTGGCAGCGGGAGCTGCGGCGCCGCTTCATGGAGCTGGACGCCGAAATCGTGGAAATGACCGTGCGCCACTTCATCCAGGAGTTGGAAAAGGCGTACAGCGAGTTCCCCAAAATCCTGAAATACCTCGCCGACACCAAAAAGGACATAGTGGAAAACATGGCCCTGTTCCGCCAGGAGGAAGAGGACGGCGTCAAACCCAAATCCAGCGAGGCCCCGGAGTTCAATCGCTACCGGGTCAACATCCTGGTGGACAACGCCGACACCCAAGGCGCACCGATCATATTCGAGGACAACCCCACCTATCAGAATCTGATCGGCCGGGTGGAACACATGGCCCGTATGGGCACCCTGCTTACCGACTTCACCCTCATCAAGCCGGGCGCCTTTCACCGCGCCAACGGCGGCTACCTGATCCTGGACGTGGAGGAGCTATTAACCAGCCCCTTCGCCTGGATGGCGCTGAAACGGGTGTTGCGTTCCCGCGAGCTGCGTATCGAGTCCCTGGAGCGGCAGCTGAGCCTGGTGAGCACCATCTCCCTGGAGCCGCAGCCGGTGCCCCTGGACCTGAAGGTGATCCTGATCGGCAGCCGCCTCCTGTACTACCTGCTGAAGGAGTATGACCCGGAGTTCAGCCAGCTGTTCAAGGTCACCGCCGACTTCTCGGAGGATATGCCGCGGGAGAATGACAACGAACAGCTCTACGCCAAACTGATCTCCACCCTGCAGCACCGGGAGGGTCTGCGCGAGATCACCCGCGACGGCATGGCGCGCATCATTGAGGAGAGCGCGCGCCGCGCCTGGGACGGCGAGAAGCTCTCCCTGCACATGGGGGGGCTGCTCGACCTGCTGCAGGAGTCGGACTACTGGGCCGGCGAGGCCAACAGCAAGCTGGTGCGCCAGCAGGACGTGCAGGACGCCATCGACGCCCAGGTCCACCGGGCGGATCAGCTGCGGGAACAGCTGCAGGAGCAGATGCTGCGTGGCACCATCAAGATCGATACCGACGGCATCCAGCTGGCGCAGGTCAACGGCCTGTCGGTGATCCAGTTGGGCGATTACGCCTTCGGCACTCCCACCCGCATCAGCGCCACCGCCCGCCTCGGCAGCGGCGAGCTGGTGGATATCGAACGGGAAGTGGAACAGGGCGGCCCCATCCACAGCAAGGGGGTGTTGATCCTCTCCGCCTACCTGGCGGAGCGTTACGCCAAGCACCAACCCCTTTCGCTCTCCGCCAGCCTGGTGTTCGAACAGAGCTACGGCTTCGTGGAGGGGGACAGCGCCTCCATGGCGGAGCTGTGCGCCCTGCTCTCCTCCATCGGCGACATCCCCATTCGCCAGTCGCTGGCCATCACCGGCTCCGTCAACCAGCACGGCGAAATGCAGGCGATCGGCGGCGTTTCCCAAAAGATCGAAGGCTTTTTCGACATCTGCCATAAGCGCGGACTGAGCGGAGAACAGGGGGTGATCATCCCGCAGGCCAACGTGAAAGATCTGATGCTAAAACAGGAGGTGGTGAATGCCGCCGCGGCCGGCAAGTTTCATATCTACGCCGTAAGCCACGCCGATCAGGCCATGGAACTGCTCACTGGCATCGCCGCCGGCGCTCCCGACGCGGACGGCATCTACCCCGCGAACAGTATCAACGGCCGCATCCAGTTCCGGCTCGCGGAGTGGATCGCCCTGCGCCAGCACTACGCCGGCGTCACCCATCACGAGGATGGTGAGAATTAGGGGTTAGAAGGCAGTCCCTGTTATCGGTATCCAGGTCCGTTCGGAACCATCACTTGTTCCAGTATCGATCCCGCTTCATCCGTTTTTGCATGCTGCCGAACCGCCGCCACAACCAGCCCTCCGAACGCGCCTTGCCGGTCAGCACATAACTCAGCACGTTTTCATTCTGCAGGTTCCACTGCATGCGGTTGGAGGCGGATTGGCGGCCGCAAAACAGCAACCGGTCTCCCCTGCGCAGCACCATATCGGGCTCGGGCAACAGGGTGCGGGTCTCATCACGGATATGGAGCAGGGGCAGACAATCCAGGGTCCGGCTGCGGTCACTGGGTTCCCGATAGATATCCCCCAGCGTAATGGTCTCGCCCCGATGGGCCGCATTACAGACGGCGGAGGCGTTTTCCGGCTGCAGTTCCAGCTCCCATACCGCGGGCACCTGCACAATCACCAGGGCGGCGATGCGGCTCACCAGTTCACAGGCCCAGGAGTCATCCTTGAACAGGGCCAGTCCCACGAACTCGGAGAGCAGCGGCGTGGCCAGCAACACCCGGATCTTGTTGGCGATAATGGAACTGGGGTGCATCACGATGTCCGCCTTTACGGCATCAAACAGGGATTGATTCTCGCGCAGATTCTGGCGCGTCACCACGAAGAGATCGGGATTGATCTCCCGCGCGGTCATGATGATGGAGAGGTTGTTCACATCGTTGTCGGTGCCCGCCACCAGGCCCACGGCGTTCTCGATCCCCGCCTGGCGCAGGGTCTTCGCTTCCGTTCCCCAGCCGGTTATGCATCCTCCCGGCGGTTCTCCCGTCTTCTCCGGGGTGGCCTCGATCACCACCACATCCAATCCCTCTTCCCGCAGCCGTTTGTATACCGCCTTGCCGAAACGGCCGTAACCGCAGACCACCCAAACCCCCTCCCGCGGCGGATAGATGGGTTCCCACAGGGAAACCTCTTCCAGCGACGAAAGCCACTCCTGCATCAGATAGAGACAGGGCGCCTGAAAGGCGGTGGCCAGATGCAGCGAGAAGGTATCGAACGGGTCGATGATGAAGTCGGTGCCGAAAGACTCCATGTTGGCCTCCGCCTCATGGGAGTCCGCGCGGCAGATAACCCGGATATCCTTATGTAGCAGTTTGGAGGTGATGGCGATCTTCAGGTTCAGGTCATTGTCCTTGGACAGGGCAACCACGCCGGCGCACTGGGGATGGTTCAGCCCGGCCTTGATCATGTTCTCCGGCTTGCCCGCATCGCCACACAGGGCCGGCACATATTCACGCAGGTTCTCCATGCGCAGAATGTTAAGACGGTCCTTGTCGTCGTCCACCACCACCGCATGCTGGCCACGTCGGGTCAGGGCCTGCACCAGGGTGCCGCCGGTCTCGCCATAACCGCACACCAGGTAAAAGGGCTCGCGCCGACGGCGTACGATCCTGGTAAAACCCCGCTCACTCAAGGCGCGGCGAAAGGCGGGGTCCTGCACCAGGCTGATCAGGGTGCCGATGGAGTAGATCCAGACCACCACCGTGGAATAGATGGTAAAGATGACCCACAGCCGCTGGGCATCGGTGAACTCGTAGGGTATCTCACCAAAGCCGATGGTGCTCGCCATGAAACTGACGAAATAGAAGGCGTGGAAAAAATCCATGTACCAGACGTTGCCGTCGGCATCCACGCCGGGTATGAGCGTCAGCCCCAGCACCGCCACGGCATGGGTAGTGATCAGCGCAATGAGCGGCGTACGCATACGCCGCATGACGATAAAAAAGATGGTATCCACGGCGGAGAAGGCGCCGCTGTCAGCGCCGCAGCATAACCGTCTCAATCACCAGCAGCACCACGGACACCACATTCGCAATCATGGCCCCGCCGGAAAGAGAGACGATACTGGCCATGACCGTTGGGGTAAGGCCGTCCCCGGTTACATGCTCGGCCATGCCCCAAATCATTCCCGCGGCCAACAGTTGCAGCACCGCCACCAGACTGGTGGCCAGCAACAGGGCCCCAAGCTGGGTACGGTCACCGAATTTGAGCACCGTGGCGATCAGGTTCACCACGACCACGGCAAAAAGCTCGTACAAGTGGTGATGCGCGGGGTCGTCCAGCTCGCCCACGAAAAAGCCGAAATTGAGTGTCAACGCCAGCACGATAAAAAAACCGAATACGACCTTTTCCGGATTCACTCGTCACCCCCTGATGTCTATTATCTGGACCTTATTCGAATCATAGCCCGAAAACACACCCCCAATCACTCATAAAGGGAGTAATCGGCTACCCGGCTTAGTCTTGCCATTAAATCTTTTTGCCACAGAGGCCACAGAGTACACGGAGGTTTTAAATACCTTTTTCTGCTCTGTGTATTCTGTGGCCTCTGTGACCTCTGTGGCAAAAGATATATCGATCCGTACGCTTTCAGCGCCGCCAGAAATGCGGCGAAAACAGCACCAGCACGGTAAAGATCTCCAACCGCCCGACCAGCATTCCGAAGGCGCCGAGCCACTTCACATAATCGTCCATGGATACGAAGCTCGTCGCCACCTCCCCCAGCCCCGGGCCCAGATTGTTAATACAGGCGGCCACCGCCGAAAAGGCGGTAACCTGATCCACGCCCGCCGCCATCATCAGCAGCATCAAGGTGGAGAACACCACCACATAGAGCCCGAAAAAGCCCCATACCGCATTGATAACCCGCTCTTCCACGCCTACCCCGTCCAGCAGGATCGGGAACTGGGCGGTGGGATGAATCAGGCTTCGAACCTCACGTCCCGCCTGCTTGGCCAGCAGCGTCACCCGGATCACCTTGAGCCCCCCCGCCGTGGATCCCGCGCAGCCGCCGACAAACCCCATGAACACCAGCATCACGGGAACAAAATCGGGCCAGAAAACAAAATCGGCAACGCTGAAACCCGATGTGGTCATAAAGGAAACCAGCTGGAACGAGCCATGATGCACATCACTGAATATGTACTGATAGCCGTCATGCAGCGCCAGATAGGCCGACACCAGCGCCGAACCGCCGACCAGCAGCCAGATGAAGACCCGAAACTCCGTATCCCGCCAATAGGCCCTCAGACTGCGTGACTGCCAGACGCGGTAATGGAGCGCGAAGTTCACGCCGGAGAGGGCCATAAAAAAGATCGCCACCCCCTCCAGCACCGGACTGTCAAACCAGGCAAAACTCTGATCGTGGGTCGAGAAACCACCGTTGGCGACGGTGGACATACTGTGGGCGATGGCGTCAAAGGCATCCATCCCGGCCAGCCAGTAGGTCACGGCGCACAATACGGTGATCAGAAGGTAGATGGAGTACAGCACCTTGGCCGTGCCCTTGATGCGGGGCGTCAGCTTGGCGTCTTTAACGGGACCGGGCACTTCGGCCTTGAACAGCTGCATCCCGCCGACCCCCAGAACCGGGAGAATCGCCACCGCCAATACGATAATGCCCATGCCGCCCAGCCACTGCAGCATCTGACGATAGAACAGGATCGCCTTGGGCAACGCGTCCAGGCCCGTGATCACCGTGGCCCCGGTGGTAGTAAAACCGGACATGGACTCGAAAAACGCATCGGTGAAACTCATGTCCAGGGAGTCCGCCATCATGAAGGGGATGGCGCCCAGGGCGCCGAACACCACCCAGAACAGGGTAACCACGATGAATCCTTCCCGTGAGCGCAGCTCTTTCTGGTAGTTCCTCATCGGCAGCCATAGCATCAGGCCAAGAATCAGCACCAGCACAAATGTCTTGAGGAAGGGAATGAGTTCCTGCTGAGCATCCAGGAACGACACCAATATGGGTGGCAGCATGCTGAAGCTGAAGATAATCAGCAGCATGCCGAATATTTTTTGCAGCAAACGCAGGCTCATAAAGATCCGCTGGTTATGCCTGAAAGTGCTTTTCTACCGCAGCCAGCAGCGGTTTGCCGCGAAGAAACATCACCACATGATCCCCTTCCTCGAACACCGTATCATGATGAACCTCCACTACGGATTCACCCCGGGTGACCGCGCCGAGCACCACTCCAGGAGGCAAACTGATCTGCTCTACCCGCTTGCCGATAATGGCGGCGCCGGCCAGCACCTGCGCCTCCATCACCTCGGCTCCCCCCCTGTGGATCGGGAACGCCTGCACTACCTCGCCGCGCCGCGCATAACGCAGAATACTGGCCGCGGTAATCCGGTCGGGGGAAAACACAATATCGATGGCGCTGTTGCGCACCAATTCGGCATAGGCCGTCCTGTTGACCAGGCACATGGTCTGGCGTACGCCCAGACGGGCGGCCAGCATGCAGGAGAGGATATTCGCCTCGTCTTCGTTGGTTACCGCGCAAAAGAGATCGGTATCGGCGATCCCCTCATCCAGCAGCAGCTCCCGGTCACTGGCGTCACCGCTAAGCACGATGGTTTTTCTCAACAGCGGCGCGATTGCGGCCGCGCGTTCCGCGTCCTTTTCGATAATCTTGAGACGATAGCTGTCCTGCACCGCCAGCGCCACCCGCTTCCCCACGTGGCCGCCGCCCGCGACAATGAGGCGGCGAAAGGGTTGTTCGGATTCACGCAGATCCGCCATCATCGCCATCACCTGATCGCGCGAGGTGACATACATCACCTGATCATCCGCGCGTAGCACGGTATCCGGGGTGGGAAGCACCAGTTTGCGGTTCCGGAACAGGGCCACAAACCGGACCATGGGGTGTTTGATATGCAGTTCCTGAATGGACATTCCCGCCGCACGCGCATTCCCCTGCACGGCCACCTCGACCAGCCGCACCTTGCCGCCGGAAAAATCGCGCACCAGCTTCGAACCCGGATGTTCGATCATGCGCTGGATGTGCCCCGTCACCAGGGATTCGGGACAGATCACCACGTCGATATTGATATCGTCCGGGCTGAACAGTTGCTCTTCGTGGAGTAGATAGTCGGTATCCCGAACACGGGCGATCTTGACGGGGAGTTTGTACAGCGACCAGGCGATCTGACACACCAGCATGTTGTCTTCATCGCGCGGCATGGCCGCGATCAGCAGGTCCGCGTTTGCGGCGCCGGCGCGCTCCAGTATTTCCGGATGCACCCCCATGCCGCATACCGTGGAGATATCGACCCGATCCTGAAGCTCATGCAAGAGCGCCGGCTTGACATCCACCACCACCACGTCGTTATCTTCACTGGCGAGATTTCTCGCCACGGAAGATCCCGTCCGGCCAGCCCCAAGTATAATTATCTTCATCCTGGTTGTTCTTCGTCTCGGCAAAATCGACCCGCCGGTCCAGCGGCGATGATTATACGCCCCACCCCCCACCATGGCTATTTACCAGCCCTGGATACGCCCTGTGGGCGGCACCTATTGTTACTTATAGTAACAATTGCTACGCTTGCCCATGATGACCACCCCACCCGACCCGGAAAAGCTCAAGGAACGTACCCTGCTGGCGTTTTTTCTGGCGCTGTTTCTCTTTGCCTCGCCCCTGACCGTCACCTGGGCTTCCAGCGGCGACTCCTGGCTCCTGCCCTACCTGTTCTGGCTGGTCATTATCGTCGCCGGGGCCTGGATCCACTTCCGGTACGGCCGCCATGACCTATGATCTGGAGGTACTGTTCGGGATCAGCATCGCCTATCTGCTGCTGCTGTTCCTGATCGCCTACGCCACCGACAGCGGCCGCGTTCCCGAGCGCCTGGTCCGCCACCCCATGGTGTACATCCTCTCCCTGGGGGTATACGCCACCTCCTGGAGCTATTACGGCAGCGTGGGCTTTGCCGAGCGGCAGGGCTTCCTGTTTCTGACCATCTACCTGGGCGTCACCATCGCCTTCCTGCTCAGCCCTCTGCTGCTGCGCCCTATCCTGCGCCTCACCCGGGAGTATCAGCTCACCTCCCTGGCCGACCTGTTCGCCTTCCGCTACCGCAGCCAGAGCGCGGGGGTGATCGTCACCCTGTTCATGCTGCTGGGCTCCCTGCCCTATATCGCCCTGCAGTTCCGCGCCGTAACCGAGTCCCTGCAGGTGCTGACCCAGGAGGCGACCCCCCAGCCCATCGCGCTCTGGTTCTGCATTATCCTGATCCTGTTCGCCGTACTGTTCGGCGCCCGCCATATTTCGCCGCGGGAAAAGCATCACGGACTGGTGGCCGCCATCGCCTTCGAATCCTTCGTCAAGCTGGTCGCCCTGCTGATGGCCGGCCTGTTCGCCGTGTTCGGCGCCTTTTCCGGTTTCTCCGGCCTGGCCGAATGGCTGCAACAACACCCCGAGGCGACCCAGGCGCTCTACAAACCAGTACGCGAGGGTCCCTGGCTCACCCTGCTGTTCCTCGCCTTCGCCGCTGCCTTTCTGCTGCCCCGCCAGTTTCACATGGCGTTCACCGAAAACACCTCCCCCCGCGCGCTGGGCGCGGCGGCCTGGGGCTTTCCCCTGTTCCTGCTGCTGCTCAACCTGGCCATTCCGCCAATCCTGTGGGGGGGGCAGCACCTGCAGCTGAACATGGACCCGGACTACTATGTACTCGGGATCACCCTCGCCCAGGGACCGAAATGGCTGCCCGTGCTGACGTTTCTGGGGGGGATCTCCGCCTCCAGCGCCATGGTGATCGTCACCACCCTCGCCCTCTCCTCCATGTGTCTGAACCATCTGGTGCTGCCCGCCAGCTATCCCAATCCCAAGGTGGATATCTACCACTGGCTGCTGTGGAGCCGGCGCCTCCTGATCGGCGTCATCATCATGGGCGGATACGTCTTCTATCAGACCCTGGAGCACAATCAGGGGCTGGTGCAACTGGGGCTGATCTCTTTCGTGGCGGTGGCCCAGTTTCTCCCCGGCATCATCGGCGCCCTGTTCTGGCAGCGCGCCAGCCGGCCCGGCTTTATCCTCGGACTGCTGGGAGGCATCGCCGTCTGGGTGCTGACCCTGCTGATCCCGCTGCTTGAGACCTCCGGTTTCATCAGCAACGCCATGGACCTGGAAAACCTGCGCCAGCACTCCGGCCTCAGTTACTGGGAGTTCGCCACCTTCTGGTCCCTGACCATCAACGGCGCCCTGTTCGTCATCGGCTCCCTTCTGGGCGGTCAGTCGGAAGAGGAGCAGATCGCCGCCTACGCCTGCCACAGCGACACCGTGGCCCCGGTATCCGGGGTGGTGGCCGCCCGTTCCCCCGCGCAGTTCACCGAGGGCCTGGCCGGAATCCTCGGCAAGAGAACGGCAAGAAAAGAGGTGCAGCAGGCGCTGGACGACCTGGGTTTCTCCGCCGATGAGTCGAGACCCACGGAGCTGCGCCAACTGCGGGAGCGCATCGAGCGCAACCTCTCCGGGCTGGTGGGACCGCAGATGGCCCACGTCATCATCTCCCAGCGCCTGGAGATGGACAGCCTGGCGAAGACCGCGCTGGCCGACTCGGTGCGCTATATGGAGCAGCGTCTGGAGGCGTCGCGCATCCAGCTGCGGGGCCTGGCGGCCAACCTCGACAACCTGCGCCGCTTCCACCGCCAGATCCTGCTCGACCTGCCCCTCGGGGTGTGCGCCGCCGATCCGGAACAGAACGTGGTGATCTGGAATCCCGCCATGGAGGAGGCCAGCGGCATCTCCAGCGCCGACGCCACCGGTTGCGCCCTGGGCGACCTACCCGCCCCCTGGGGGGAACTGCTGCGCGGATTCGCCCTGGCGCAGGACGAACACATTCACAATATGGAACTGGAACTGTACGACCGAACCCGCTGTTTCAACCTCCACAAGGCCAAGGTGCTCGACACCAACCCCATACCCACGGACCACGGCGGGCGGACCAGCCTGGTCATCCTGCTGGAGGATTTCACCAACCTCTCCAATCTGGAGGCGGAGCTCGCCCACAGCGACCGTCTGGCCTCGGTGGGCCGCCTGGCCGCCGGGGTAGCCCACGAAATCGGCAACCCGGTGACCGGCATCGCCTCCCTGGCGCAGAACCTGCGCGACGAGGATGACCCCGAGGTGATCCGGGAGAGTATTGAGGAGATCCTCAACCAGACCGGCCGCATCTCCGCCATCGTCCGCTCGTTGATGAGTTTCAGCCGCAGCGGCGACAGCGGTATCGGAAAGATGCAGGAGTTCCCGCTTCATGAGGTGGTGGATGAGGCGGTCCGGCTGATGCGGCTCACCCCCAAGGGCCGCCAGATCGAATACCTGTGCAACTGCCCGGAACATCTGCGGATTCGCGGTGACCGCCAGGGCCTGTCCCAGGTGCTGATCAACCTGTTCACCAACGCCAGCGACGCCTCCGGACCAGGGGAACGGGTGGAGCTGATCGCCATGCGCAACGGCGAAAACGTCCGCCTTGAGATCATGGACCGGGGGAGCGGGATACCGGAAAATATGCAGCAGTACCTGTTCGAGCCCTTCTACACCACCAAGGCCCCCGGCGAAGGCACCGGCCTGGGACTGGCCATGGCCTACAAGATCATCCAGGATCACCAGGGCACGATCGAAATCGATTCCGAACCCGGGGTCGGAACCCGGGTGATTATTGACCTGCCCATGAACCAGCCATGAACCGTATTCTGATCATCGAAGACGAAGTGGTAATCCGCAACGCCGTCAGACGGCTGCTGGAGAAAAACGGCTACGGCGTATCCGAGGCCGGCTCGGTGGAAGAGGCGGAGTCCCAATACCGCTTGCAGGCATTTGACCTGATCATCTCCGACGTGCGTCTTCCCGGGGTTCCCGGCACCGAGGTGATCGCCCGCGCCGACGGCACGCCGGTGTTGATCATCACCAGCTACGCCAGCGTACCCTCGGCGGTGGACGCCATGAAGCGGGGCGCCGTGGACTATATCGCCAAGCCCTTCGACCACGACGAACTGCTGCTGCTGGTGGAGCGCATCCTGGATCAGGCCTGCCGGCAGCGGCAGCAGGCGGTCCTGAAGTCCGACCTGGAGCAGAGCTACCCGGTACGGGGAATGATCGGGCGGTGCCCGGCCATGAACGAGGTCCGCAACCGGATCGACAAGGTGGCGCCCACGGACGCCACGGTGCTGATCCTGGGCGAATCAGGCACTGGCAAGGAGTTGGTGGCCCGCGCCCTGCACGAACGCAGCCAGCGGAATAACGCGCCCTTCGTGGTATTCAACTGCGCCGCCGTACCCGAGCACCAGATCGAGATGGAGCTGTTCGGCTACACCCAGGAGGCCAAGGGCGACAAACCGGGGCTGCTGCAGAAGGCCGCCAGGGGCACCCTGTTCCTGGATGAGATCGGCGAACTGCCGCCGGCCGCCCAGGCCCGGCTGCTGCGGCTGCTGCAGAGCAACGCCCACGAAAGCCCGCTGCAGCAGGAGCCCATGGACGCATTGGATGTCCGCATCATCGCCGCCACCCACCAGGATATCCGGCGGCTGGTGCAGGAGCAGCGCTTCCGCAGCGACCTCTACTTCCGCCTGCGGGTGGTGGAGATGATCCTGCCGCCCCTGCGGGAGCGGGGTGACGACATCAAGGAGCTCTCCCAATTCCTGCTCGACAAGGCGTGCAAACAACTGAATCAGACGGGCATGGAGTTCAGCCGCACCGCCATGGACGCCATCCGCCGATACCACTGGCCTGGAAATGTGCGTGAACTGGCCAACTCCATTGAACGCGCCGTGATCCTGTGCGAAGAGCGCCTAATCACGCCCGAGCTGCTGGCTATCGATCATTCGGTTGGTGGAAAAAGGGGCAAAGGAGGGAACGGTAATGATAACCTCTCCCTGGAAGAGTATTTCCGTCAGTTCGTACTGGAACATCAGGACCACATGACGGAGACGGAGATAGCGAAGAAGCTGGGGATCAGCCGCAAGGCCCTGTGGGAGCGGCGGCAACGCTTCGGAATTCCACGGCCGAAAAGATAACGCTATGGACCACGACACCCTGCGCACAACATACCGGGAAATGGACGAACGCCCCTGCGTATTCGAAAAGCCGGTGCTGGGCGCACAGGCCATGTGCCGGCTCGCCACCCGCTTTTTCCTGGCGGAGCGGATCGGGGTCCACTGCGCGGCGGACGATTCCCACATCCGTTGCCGAAAACTCACCCAGGAACTGCGTCTCCACTCCCGGTTCGCCCTCAAGATCGGCGATGAATCGATTCCGCTCACCCACAACCAGAAGATGCGTATCCAGGTGGGCGGACTACGGGGACTCTATTGCGTCCTCCACTCCGAGGAGCGTCCCCCCGCCACCATCGAAGATATCGACGGCCTGGTGCGCGAGGCGGAGCTGACGTTCGACACCCTCGACGCCCTTCCCTTCCAGGAGATCATCAAGCAGATCGCCGCCTATGAGGGACGGAAGCATCCCAAGCCCCGAAAATAGGTTGCGCCCCTTCGAACTCCGAGCACTACCCCGATTCACCCCAAAATCGGCCCGCCGCCGCCCCCGCCGTAAAAAAATTGAAAAAAAGTGGCTGTTTACCTCCAGAAACGCGGCTGTGTAGTTAGGTAACACTTCGGCCTGTTTCCTGTTACCCAAGGGATCGTTTCTGGTGTTTTCAATGCTTTTTGAAAATACTATAAGTCTTTGTTTTTGATTGACATTTCTCCGAATGCGACGTAACAATCAGCATTGGATGTATCTGCCCGCGCCGATACGTACAAAATCGATAACACAATCTGAAGAAGCAATCCGCGGAGGGGATACAGGGATTTTCGCCTTCGGTTTCAATAACGATTCATACAATGCACGGGAGTGATTTGATATGAGTAATAACGCTCAAGAGTACTGGAAGGCAAACGTTCGCCTGGTGACCATACTTCTGGTCATCTGGTTTGTCGTCTCCTACCTGTTCGGAATCCTGCTGGTGGAACCGCTGAACGCCATCAAGATCGGTGGTACCGGTCTCGGCTTCTGGTTCGCCCAACAGGGTTCTATCTACGCCTTTCTGATTCTGATCTACGTTTATGCCAAGCGCATGAACAAGCTGGATCGGGAATTCGACGTACACGAAGACTGAGGAGACCTGATTCATGGATCTGCAAACTCTGACTTATCTTGTGGTTGGCTCTACCTTTGCCCTGTACATCGGTATCGCCATCTGGTCCCGGGCTTCCAGCACCGGGGAATTTTACGTGGCTGGCAAAGGGGTACATCCCATAGCAAACGGGATGGCGACGGGGGCCGACTGGATGTCGGCCGCCTCTTTTATCTCCATGGCCGGTCTGATCGCCTTCACCGGCTACGGTGGTTCGGTGTTCCTGATGGGCTGGACCGGCGGTTATGTGCTGCTGGCCATGCTGCTGGCGCCCTACCTGCGCAAATTCGGCAAATTCACGGTGCCGGAATTTATCGGTGAACGCTACTACTCCCAGGCCGCGCGCATCGTGGCGGTGGTCTGCCTCATCGTGGCCTCCATTACCTATGTAATCGGCCAGATGAAGGGGATCGGCGTGGCCTTCTCCCGCTTCCTGGAAGTGGATTACGCCCATGGCCTGTTCACGGGTATGGGTATCGTGTTCATCTACGCCGTGTTGGGCGGCATGAAGGGTATCACCTACACCCAGATCGCCCAGTACTGCGTACTGATCCTGGCCTACACCGTACCCGCCGTATTCATCTCCCTGCACCTGACTGGCAACCCCATCCCGCAGTTGGGCCTGATCGGCGACATGGCCGACGGCAGCGGTATGTCCCTGATGGACAAGCTGGACCTGGTGGTGACGGAGTTGGGATTCAAGGAGTACACCACGGCGAAGATGGGTAATACCCTGAACATGTTCGCCTACACCCTGACCCTGATGATCGGCACCGCGGGCCTGCCCCACGTGATCATCCGCTTCTTCACCGTTCCCAAGGTGAAGGATGCCCGCTCCTCCGCGGGCTGGGCGCTGGTCTTCATCGCCCTGCTCTACACCGTGGCCCCGGCCGTGGGCTCCATGGCTCGTCTGAACCTGATGAACACCATCCAGACCGGCCCCGTGGGCGACCCCACCGCCAACCTGGTGTATGAAGAGCGTCCGCAGTGGTTCAAGAACTGGGAAAAGACCGGTCTGCTGCAGTACGAAGACAAGAACGGCGACGGCCGCATCCAGTACTACGACGACAAGAACGAAGCGTTCGCCGCCAAGGCGGAGTCGTTCGGCTGGAAAGGCAACGAGATGGTCAAGGTGGACCGCGACATCATGGTGCTGGCCAACCCGGAAATCGCCGGGCTGCCTAACTGGGTGATCGCCCTGGTGGCCGCCGGTGGTCTGGCCGCCGCGCTCTCCACCGCCGCCGGCCTGCTGCTGGCCATCGCCTCCTCCATCTCCCACGACCTGCTGAAGGGCACCTTCGCACCGCAGATCACGGAGAAACAGGAACTGATGTACAGCCGTATCGCCATGGGCGGCGCCATTGGCGTGGCGGGATACCTCGGTCTGCATCCGCCCGGGTTCGCCGCGGGTACGGTAGCTATCGCCTTCGGTCTGGCCGCCTCCTCCATCTTCCCGGCACTGATGATGGGGATCTTCTCCAAGAGGATCAACAATCAGGCCGCGATCTGGGGCATGGTTTCCGGCCTCGGCGTCACCCTGCTGTATGTGTTCCAGCACAAGGGCATCATGTTTATTCCAGGGACCGAGTTCCTGGGCAGCATGTCTAAAGACTGGTTCTTCGGCATCTCCCCGAATGCCTTCGGCGCTGTAGGCGCACTGGTCAATTTCGTCGTCGCATTTGCCGTATCGCGCATGACGGAAGAGCCGCCTGAGCATATTCAGCATCTGGTTGAGGACATCCGCGTTCCCAAGGGCGCGGGCGCCGCAACCGATCACTGATGAACTAGCTGAAGGTATTCTTTGTCCCGCCGCCCAGGCGGGACTTTTTTTTCGCTGGAGGCCAGGGAAGACAACCGCCGTTCCGGAGTGGAAACACAGAACCGGAACCTGTCTTGCCTGGCCTCCAAATACCTTGCGCTACAGCGGCCAAATGCGCCCTGTACACAGGATTGGCAGGCGATTAAAGAAGGTAGCTATACTTTTCCCATGGAAATCGAACTAGTCGAAATCCGGGACTTTCTGGCGCTCCGGCATCCATTCGATGCCTTGCCGGAAGAGCGCTTGAACCAGCTCCCAGAGACGCTGCAGATCCGTTATCTGCGGCGCGGCAGCGCATTTCCCCCGGCCGACGCCGATGGCGAGTATCTCTATATCGTGCGCAGCGGCGCCATTGAGCTTCGGGACGAAAAAGGGAAGCTGCACGGCAAGCTGGCGGAAGGGGACTACTACACCTCTCCCTGCCAACTGGTGGATTTCGACCTCACCAGCCACAACCTGGCGGTGGAAGACACCCTGCTCTATCTACTCTCCTGCGCCGACCTGAAAGGCCTGTGCCAGGAGTCGGAGGAGTTCGACCTCCATTTCAAGAATTCCATCCGCGAACGGCTGCGGCGGGCGGCCTCCGGCAATGTCAAAGAGCCCGCGGACGGCATGACTCACATGTCAGTCAAGATATCCGATCTGGTAAAAAAAGCCGCAGTGGCCCTGGAAGCGGATTGCAGCATCCGGGAAGCGGCTCAGCTCATGACCGAACAGAACGTATCCTCGGTAATGCTGATGGAGTCTGGGAAACTGGCCGGCATCATTACCGACAGTGACCTGCGCAAACGCTGCGTGGCCGAGGGACTGGACGTGGAGCATCCGGCCCACACCATCATGACCAGCAATCTGGAGACCATCCAGTACGATGCCCTGGCGCTGGAAGCGATGATGACCATGACCCGGCTGCATGTGCATCACCTGCCTGTAATGAAGGGTGACCGGATGTACGGCATGCTTACCGCCACCGACATCACCCGTCACAACAGCCGCAACCCGGCCTTCATCGTCACCGACGTCCGCAAGGCTAAAGAGCTGCAACAGTTGGTGGATATCTGCGCGCGTCTGCCCGCGCTGCAACTGCAGCTGGCCAACTCCAGCGCCACCGCCCTGCACATCGGCGAGGCGGTCTCCCTGATCACCGACGCGGTGACCACGCGCCTGATTGAAATGGCGCAGCAGGAGCTGGGGCCGGAGCCGGTCCCCTTCGTCTGGGTCTGCGGCGGCTCCCAGGCGCGCCGGGAGCAGACCTCGCACTCGGATCAGGACAACGCCCTGATTCTTTCCGATGACCTGTCCGCCGAACACGAACCCTATTTCGAGGCCCTGGCCAATCGCGTCTGTGACGGACTCAACGCCTGCGGCTTCGTCTACTGCCCCGGCAACGCCATGGCCAGCAATCCTGAATGGCGGCAACCCCTGCGGGTGTGGCGCCAGTACTTCAGCGACTGGATCACCAAGCCGGAGCCCAAGGCGCTGATGCTGGCCAGCATCTTCTTCGACCTGCGTCCGGTATACGGCGATCAGAAGATATTCAAACGATTGCAGCTGGAGATACTCAATAAAACCCGCGACAACGGTATCTTCATCGCCTACATGGCGTCCAACGCCCTGACCCATCGGCCGCCGCTCGGTTTCTTCCGCACCTTTGTGCTCATCCACGACGGCAAACACGACGACACCCTGGATATCAAGCACCGCGGTATCGTACCCATCACCGACATCGCACGGGTGCTGACCCTTTCCAAGGGGGTCAACGCCACCAACACCACCGACCGCCTGCGTATCGCGGTCAAGCTCGGCGCCCTCAGCGAGGAGATGGGAGAAAACCTGATGGACGCCCTGGAGTTTATCGCCAGCCTGCGCATCAGCCACCAGGCGGACCAGATCCGCCGCGGCGAACCCAGCGACAACTATCTGGCCCCCGACGACCTGTCGGCCCTGGAACGGAAACATCTGAAGGATGCCTTCAAGGTGATCCAGGATATGCAAGAGACCATGGAGCACCGCTATCAGCTGGCGCGTTTCCGTTAGGTGTATGACGTTATGTGGAAACGCTTCCTCAGCAAAGAGACCCAACGCAAGCGCGCCCTCTCCCGCGCCGCACCCGGCGTGATGCACGACTATCTTTCCGTGCCCTTCGTTGACAACAAAAACGACTGGCGGGAGGCGGAGATCGTGGCGCTGGATCTGGAGACCACCGGGCTTGATCCCGACAAAGACAGCATCCTCAGCTTCGGCCTGGTTCACCTGCAACACAACACCATACGCCTCAATACCGCCTGGCATGAGATTGTGCGGATCAAGGGCCAGGTTCCGGAATCTTCTGCGGTGATCCATCACATCACCGACGACGATTCCGCCGCCGGCAAACCGCTGGAGGAGTTGCTGCCCAAGCTGCTGCTGCGTCTGGCGGGCAAGGTGATCCTGGTCCATTACAAAAACATTGAGCAGAACTTTATCGATGCGGCCTGCCGCCGCCTGTACGGGCTGCCGTTCATCATTCCCATTATCGATACCCTGCCCATGGCCCTGCGGCTGTTGGAGCTTCGCAACCACACCATCCAGCCGGGCAACCTGCGCCTGTTCAATCTGCGGCCGCACTTCGGCCTGCCCCAATACAAGGCCCACAACGCCCTGTATGATGCCCTGGCCACCGCGGAGCTTTTTCTGGCCATGGCCGCGGAAGCGACACCCAGCGGAAATTACACCATCGGAGACTTCATTAACGCATGAAACCGCGCGACAAGAACGCCAAGATCAGGTTGCCCAAATTCTATAAACGGCTGCTGCTGGTCACCATCGTGGTCGGCCCCATCTGGTGGCTGGTGTTTACCGAGGACGGGCAACGCCGTAGCGACATGTTTCTGCTGCGGGTGTTTGGAGACGCGCCGTTCTATCTCAATCTGAAGGTACTGGACGGCCGTTTTAACGAGGCGGAACTGCATCAGCTCTACCCCGAGTTTTCCTGGCAGTGCAAGGATGAAGCAACCGACTTCGGCGACCGCTACTGCATCAGCAGGATCGGCAGCTTCAACGACCTGCCCGCCGATTCCGCCGCCCTGTTTTTCCGTGACTCCGGCATTACCGCGGTGAAAGTGAATTACCGGCACAACTACCACGCCCAACTGGGCAAGGATCTCCGCTACCAGTTGGGATACCCGCTGCCGGAAGCCGCCTCGGCCAGGGACATGCCCGACGCAAACAAGGTAGTACACTGGCGCACCGAGGGTGGTCATGTGATCACCAAAAAGATTCTCGATAAAGGGGAAGAGTCCGCCCTGCTATGGCTCTCCCCGGCACAGATGGCCCGCAGCAGCGGGACTTCCGAGTAATACTGGCTTTAAGAATGATGTACCCTAGGGCCTGTGAACAGCCCAGAGCCAAATCCTGTAACTTCTGAACAGAACTAGATAAGAGTTGAAGGAGAATTCAATGTCCGAAGATAAGGTATACGACGTCCCCGCCGATTTTGCGGCCCAGGCCAACTACACCGATGCTCAATATCAGGAAATGTACCAGCGTTCCGTGGAAGACCCGGAAGGGTTTTGGGCCGAGCAGGCGGAGGCGTTTCTCTCCTGGGATAAGCCCTGGGACAAGGTGCTCGACTGGAGCTTCGGCAAGGACGACCTGCACATTGAATGGTTCAAGGGCGGCAAGCTCAATGTCTCCTACAACTGCCTGGACCGCCATCTGGACAGCCGCGGCGATCAGACCGCCATCCTGTGGGAGAGCGACAATCCGGAAGAGGACCGCGCGGTCACCTACCGCGAACTGCACGCCGATGTAAACCGCTTCGCCAATGTGCTCAAGGAGCGCGGCGTCAAGAAAGGCGACCGGGTCTCCATCTACATGCCCATGATCCCCGAGGCGGTGGTGGCCATGCTCGCCTGTACCCGCATCGGCGCGGTGCACTCCATCGTCTTCAGCGCCTTCTCGCCGGACGCCCTCAAGGACCGTATTCTCGACTCCGACTGCCAGTGCCTGATCACCGCCGACCAGTCCATCCGCGGCGGCAAGGCGCTGCCCCTGAAGGCTAACGCCGACAAGGCGCTGGACATGTGCCCCGACGTGCACACCTCCATCGTGGTGAAGCGCGGCGGCGAGCCGGTGGCGTGGACCGAAGGCCGTGACGTCTGGTACCACGAGGCCCTGGCCGCCGCCGATCCCGTATGCGAGCCGGAACAGATGGATGCGGAAGATCCGCTGTTCATCCTCTACACCTCCGGCTCCACGGGCAAACCCAAGGGGGTGCTGCACACCACCGGCGGCTATCTGCTGCAGGCGGCCATGACCCACAAGGCGGTGTTCGACTACAAGGACGGCGAGGTCTACTGGTGCACCGCCGACATCGGCTGGGTCACCGGCCACAGCTACATCGTCTACGGCCCGCTCACCAACGGCGCCATCAGCCTGATGTTCGAAGGCATCCCCACCTACCCGGATGCGGGCCGTTTCTGGCAGGTGTGCGACAAACACAACGTGGCCTCGTTCTACACCGCACCTACGGCGATACGAGCCCTGATGGCCGCCGGCGAGGAGCAGGTGAAGAAAACCAGCCGCAACTCCCTGCGCCTGCTCGGCACCGTGGGTGAACCCATCAACCCCGAGGCGTGGGAGTGGTACTACCGGGTGGTGGGCGATGAGCGCTGTCCCATCGTGGACACCTGGTGGCAGACCGAGACCGGCGCCCATATGCTGACCCCGCTGCCCGGCGCCACGCCGCTGAAGCCGGGCTCCGCCACCCATCCTTTCTTCGGCGTACAGCCCGTCCTGTTGGACGACCAGGGCAACGAGATCGAAGGCAACCCCGCCTCGGGCAACCTGGCGATCAAACATCCCTGGCCGTCCCAGATGCGCAGCGTCTACGGCGACCATAAGCGTTTCTTCGAGACCTACTTCCAGATGTATCCCGGCTACTACTTCACGGGCGACGGCGCCCGCCGCGACGAAGACGGCTACTACTGGATCACCGGGCGCGTGGATGACGTGCTCAACGTCTCCGGCCACCGCCTCGGCACCGCCGAGATCGAATCCGCCCTGGTGCTGCATCCCAAGGTCGCCGAGGCCGCGGTGGTGGGTTATCCCCATGAGATCACCGGCCAGGGCATCTACGCCTACGTCACCCTGATGATGGGTGAGGAGTATGTGGACGAACTGAAGGATGAACTGGTGCAACTGGTGCGCAAGGAGATCGGCCCCATCGCCAAGGTCAACATCATCCAGTGGGCGCCGGGGCTGCCCAAGACCCGCTCCGGCAAGATCATGCGCCGCATCCTGCGCAAGATCGCCGCCAATGAGATCGACGCCCTGGGCGATACCTCCACCCTGGCGGACCCCAGCGTGGTGGACCACCTGATCGAAAACCGCGCAAACCGCTAAGGCCTAGTCGCGCACCAAAAACCCCGGGGCGGTCTCCGTCCCGGGGTTTTCTTTTATCCAGAGACACACCCGGGTAGGATTAGGAAATCACAATCTCGGGGACACCTGAATGGAATTGATTCTCTGGGGCCTGTCCGGTCTGCTGTTGATCTGGGCGGTCATAATCTACAACCGGCTGGTGCGGGACAAAAACCGGGTGCTGGCGGCGTGGAGCGATATCGACGTGCAGCTCAAGCGGCGCCACGACCTGATACCGAAACTGATCGATGCGGTAAACGCCTACGCCCACTATGAACAGACCACCCTGGATGAGATCACCCGCCTGCGCAGCCATGCGGACCAAACCGGAACGCCGGCCGAGAAAGGCCGCACCGAGGAGCTGTTGAGCGGGCGCATGCGCGAACTGATCGCAATCGCGGAGGCCTACCCCGACCTGAAGGCCAATCAACAATACCTGAATCTGTTACGGCAGCTTACCGAGGTGGAAAACCATATCCAGTACGCCCGCCGTTACTACAACGGCGCCGTGCGCAATCTCAACATTCGCATCGACTCTTTCCCGGACCTGCTGATCGCCCGCCTATTCCGTTACCGGCCGGCGGAGTTTTTCCAGCTCCATAGCGCCACCGAGGCCTCACCGCCGGAGATCACCTCATGACCTTTTTTCCACGCCTTCTGTCTGGTCTGGTACTGATATTCGCGGGCGCCTCCGCGGCCTTCGGTGCCGAGGCGATTCTCGACTACCACAGCGACATCCAGGTGCAGCATGATGGGAGCATGATCGTAACCGAGACCATCCAGGTCCAGGCCGAAGGCAACCGCATCAAGCGCGGCATCTACCGTGACTTCCCAACCACCTATAAAGACCGTTTCAACAACCGCTACCGGGTGGCGTTCGACCTGCTTTCGGTACAGCGTGACGGCCATAGCGAACCCTATCACACGGAATCGCTGGGTAACGGCATCCGCGTCTATGTAGGCGCCAGCAATGTCTTTCTAAAGAACGGCATCTACAGCTACAGCCTGCGCTACCGCACCAACCGCCAACTGGGCTTCTTCGACGACCACGATGAACTGTACTGGAACGTGACCGGCAACGGCTGGGAGTTCCCCATTCAGCAGGCCAGCGCCCGGGTTACCCTGCCCCCTGGTGTTCCAGCGGCGCAGATAACCACCGAGGCCTATACCGGGCCGCAAGGGGCGCGCGGAAACGCCTACCAGGCAGCGGTGGATTACGACGGGAGCGCCCGCTTCACAACCACCCGCGCCCTGGGCAACCGCGAGGGACTCACCATCGTGGTCGGCTGGCCCAAGGGCCATGTGGCGGAACCGAGCCGGGAGCAACAGATCGACTGGTTCCTGGCGGACAACCAGACCGCGCTGGCGGGGTTCGGCGGCTGCGCACTGCTGCTGCTTTACTACCTCCTGGTGTGGCGCGCGGTGGGACGCGACCCGGAGACCGGCATTATCGTGCCCCTTTACTCCCCCCCGAAAAACTACTCCCCCGCCGCCATGCGTTTCATCCGCCGCATGGGGTATGACGACAAGACCTTCACCGCGGCCATTGTCAATCTGGCGGTCAAGGGTTACCTGAAGATCAAGGAGTCAGCCAGCGGCATCTTTACCCTGGAGAAGAGCGGCAACCAGAACGTCAAACTAGCCATGGGAGAGGGGGCGATCGCCAGCGCCCTGTTCGGCAGCGGTGCGAGTAGCGTGACCCTGAAGCAGGTGAATCACGCCAAGATCGGCAAGGCGCTGAAGGTGCACAAACGTTCCCTGAAGGGGGATTATGAAAAGGTCTATTTTCAGACCAACAGCAGTTACCTGATCGCGGGCATCCTGCTCTCCGTGATGGTGATTGCGGCCAGCGTCCTGATGCTGCCGGGAGAAGAGCAGCAGGGTGTGGCCCTGTTCTTCACCCTGTGGCTCACCATCTGGACCATCGGTGTCTTTGCCTTGGTCCTCAATGCCTACAAAAGCTGGAAGGGCGTCGTCGCCGGCGGCGGCTCCCTGTTTGGCGCCCTGGGCGGCACGCTGTTCGCCATCCCCTTCGTGGCAGCGGAGATCGGGGCCCTGGCATTGCTGGTCTCAGAGGTCTCCCTGGTCTATCCGGCCACATTCCTGGTTGTCCTGCTGATCAACTTCTACTTTTACCAGTGGCTCAAGGCCCCCACCCTGGCGGGGCGCAAACTTCTGGACAAGGTGGAAGGCTTTCGTCTCTTTCTCTCCGTGGCGGAGGGAGAGGAACTGAACTTCAGGAACCCGCCAGAGAAGACCCCGGAGCTGTTCGAGGCCTACCTGCCCTACGCCATCGCGCTGGACGTGGAGCAGGCCTGGACGGAGCGTTTCAGCGACGTCCTCAGCCGCGCCGGCGCCGAAGAGTACCAGCCGCGCTGGTACCACGGACACAGCTGGAACCATAACAACCTTACGGGTTTCAGCAGCGCCGTGGGGAGCGCCATGAGTTCCGCCATCTCCTCCTCGTCCACCGCCCCCGGCTCCTCCTCCGGCGGCGGTGGCGGCGGCTCCTCGGGAGGCGGCGGCGGTGGCGGCGGTGGCGGCGGCTGGTAATCCCCGCCGATCGCGCGATTAGGCTAAAATGCCGGTTTTTGCCGGATCGTCCCTTTATGCCCCTGCTGGAAACGCGCAATCTGAAGAAACACTACCGCTCGGTGAAGGCGGTGGATGGGGTCAGTTTATCCATCCCCGAGGGGGTCTGTTTCGGACTGCTGGGACCCAATGGCGCGGGCAAGACCACCAGCGTGGAGATCATGGAGGGGATCCTTGAGCCCACGGAGGGCGAGGTGCTCTACCGCGGCGCGCCGTTGGGCAGCGCGTTTCGGGAAAACGCCGGCATCATGTTCCAGAACACGGCGCTGCAGGATTTCATCAGCGTGCGGGAGACGCTAAACCTGTTCCGGAACCTCTACACCCGCACCCGCCCACTGGAAGAGCTGATTGAGCGCAACGCCCTGTCCGAATTCCTGGAGCGTGACACCCATCAGCTTTCCGGCGGTCAGCGCCAGCGGCTGCTGCTGGCCATCGCGCTGATCAACGATCCGGAGGTGCTGTTTCTGGATGAACCCACCACCGGCCTCGACCCCCAATCCCGCCGCAACTTCTGGGACCTGATCCACAGCATCAAGGCGGAAGGGAAGACCATCGTGCTCACCACCCACTACATGGAGGAGGCCTACGAGCTGTGTGACCAGATCGCCATCATGGATCACGGCCGCATCATCGCCCAGGACACGCCGCGCGCGCTGCTGAAAAAACATTTCGATGAGTCGGTGCTATCGCTGCCCCTAGAAGATATCCCGGATCTCGGGCAGCTGGAGCAACTCACTCTGCATCCGCGAAACGGCAAGGTCGAGATCAGTAGTACCGATGTGAACGCCACGATCCAGGTGTTGATCCAGAACGGCATCCCCCTCACCCACTTGCAGATCCGCTCTCCCACCCTGGAGGATCTGTTCCTGCAACTCACCGGGCACGAGCTGCGTACCTGAAGGATATGACGCATGCGTTTTAGACGATTCTACGCCGTACTCCGCGCCCGCAACCTGGAGTTCCTGCGCGACCGCACCTCGGTATACTGGAACGTATTCCTGCCCATCACCATCGTGATCGGCTTCGCCTTCTTCTTCAACATGGATAAGGACGACCTGTTCACGGTCGGGGTATACGGCAACAGCGAGGCATCCCCCGTCATGGAGCGTCTTAGCGAAACCCGCCACATCCGCTTCCTTGAGATCCGGTCACTGGACGACGCCATCATCCAGGTAAAACACCACCAGCTGGGCATGTTGATCGATACCGCGCGGAACCGTTACTGGATCAACGAGGACTCGGCCCAGGGCCATATTCTGGAACGGCTACTGCGATCCAAAGAGTCGGAGACCCCGCTGCAGAAAGAGGCGGTGAGCGGCAAGGAGATCCGCTATGTGGACTGGGTGGCCCCCGGGGTGTTCGGCATGAACATCATGTTCAGCTCCCTGTTCGGCGTGGGCTACAACATCGTGCGTTACCGCAAACACGGCGTGTTGCGCCGCCTCAAGGCCACGCCCCTCTCCGCCTTCGAGTTCCTGGCGGCGCAGGTGGTCTCCCGCCTGTGGCTGATCGTGCTCATCACCACCGCCATCTACATCGGCACCGACCTGCTGATCGGCTTCCAGATGAACGGCTCCTACCTGGCCCTGCTGCTGGTGCTGATTATGGGCATCATGAGCATGGTGAGCGTGAGTCTGATCATCGCCGCCCGCATGTCCAACCAGGAGGCGGCCAACGGTGTGCTGAACCTCATCAGCCTGCCCATGCTGTTCCTCTCCGAGGTGTGGTTCTCCCTGGAAGGCTCCCCCGCCTACGTGCAGCAACTGGCCCAAATGCTGCCGCTTACCCATTTCACCACCGCCGCCCGCGCCATCATGCTGGACGGAGCGGGACTGGGGGATGTCACCATCCATCTGGCGGCGCTGCTGGCCATGACCATCGGCTTTATGGCCGTCGCCGCTTACAGCTTTCGCTGGGAGTAGAGCGACCCCTCTCCGCCTGGGAGCAGGCATCAATGAATGTGCGGAGTTCTTTTTGAACCGCTGAGACGCAGAGGCGCGGAGTATATTTACTGTTGAGAATGTAGGGTGGGGCCCTGCCCCACCAAGAACTCTCTATCAGCGCCGATTCTGGCGCAGATAGTTGGCGCCCGCCCGGGTCGGCGCCCCCTCGGGAAAAAGGAGCGGCGCCAGTTCGTTCAGCGCCCGTGTGTAGACATTGCGCTTGAAATAGACCACTTCCCTCAGCGGCTGCCAGTATTTGACCCAGCGCCAGTGGTCGAACTCCGGGGTGCCGGAGCTATCGAGACAGAAATCGGACTCATCACACAGTACCCGCAGCAAAAACCAGCGCTGCTTCTGGCCAATGCAGAGCGGCTGGGAGTGGCGTCGGATATAGCGCTTGGGCAGGCGATAACGAAGCCATTTCTCCGTGTTTCCGATCAGCTCTACCTGATGTGGCTTGAGGCCGACCTCCTCCTCCAGCTCCCGGTACATGGCCTGCTCCGGAGTCTCGTGCTCCTTGATGCCGCCCTGGGGAAACTGCCAGGCATTCTGACCCACCCGGCGGCCCCAAAAGAGCTGCCGCCGGTGGTTACAGAGAATAATACCGACGTTAGGCCGGAAGCCTTCCGAGTCAATCAAAACAGATCCAATAAAATAGCTAGTTGCCCAGATTCTTCCACATCCGAGCCACCCCCGGCAAGCCATAGTCCTATTCCCAGCGCTGCCGCCGTTTCTGCGGTAGAATTCCGCCTTCTTCTGAACCAATGCGGGAGCGTACCCCTTGTCCCTGGCCATCTTCGATCTCGATAACACCCTTCTGGGGGGTGATTCCGACTATCTGTGGGGACAGTTCCTGGTGGAACGGGGCATCGTGGACGGAGAGCTCTACAGGCGGGAAAACGACCGTTTCTACCGCGAATACGGAGAGGGCACCCTCGATATCTTCGAGTTCCTGCGCTTCGCCCTCAGACCCCTGCGGGACAACGAACCCGCACGGCTGGAGCAGTTGAGAGAAGAGTATCTGGCGGAGAAGATCGATCCCATCATCCTGCCCGCCGGCCGGGAGCTGATCCGCCGCCACCGCGAGGCGGGGGATACCCTTATGA
Organism: Sedimenticolaceae bacterium; assembly: GCA_050295355.1. Lineage (GTDB taxonomy): Bacteria > Pseudomonadota > Gammaproteobacteria > Chromatiales > Chromatiaceae > CBFDBF01. Next base: position 8,169 of record JBNKPL010000002.1, on the reverse strand, counting down.
TCATCACCGCCACCAACGCCTTCGTGACCGCCCCCATCGCCGAACGGCTGGGTATCGAACACCTGATCGCCACCGTCCCGGAACGGATCGGCGGGCGCTATACGGGCGAGGTTTCAGGGGAACCCAGCTACCGCGAAGGCAAGGTCAAGCGGCTCAACGCCTGGCTGCAGGAGCATGGCGAAACCCTGGACGGCAGCAGCTTCTACAGCGACTCCCACAACGACATCCCTCTGCTGGAGTTGGTAAGCAAGCCAACGGCCGTGGACCCGGACGAACCGTTATCCACCCATGCCGCGGCCAAAGGATGGCCTATTATTAGTTTAAGGGGCGCCGATTGACTCCGTAGCGGCCGCAAGGTCTTTCAAAGGGAGCGGGCATGAAGATCAAACCCTTCTTCATCATCTTTCCCGTGCTGGTGGGGGTGGTCATCTACGCCTACTTCGCGGCGGAGGAGAGGCCGGAAAAGGCCGTCAACCTGACCCCCAAGGAGTACATCGAGCTGGTGGAGCAGCAGAAAGCGGAGCGGCTGAAAAAGGAGGCGGCCAGCCAGGCTGAGGCTGCCTCAGACCAGAAAACCGAAGCGGTGGCGCAGCCAACTCCTGCGACCCCAGAAAGGGACGAAAAATAGCGCGGAGGACGTAATTTTCTTTAGCCACAGAGATCACAGAGTACACAGAGGTTTGATAACCGTTATTCAGCCCTGTGCTCCCCTGTGACCTCCGTGGTAAATCAATCCTTAACCTGACATCGGCCGCCCATCACCGCGGGATCGCGGCTCCCACCCGTTGAACCTGTACGCAGATACCAGAGTAGTCGTTCTCCGTGATCTCTGTGCCCTCTGTGGCAAAAAATCTTAAGGCTCAGGCCGCGCTGGCCCGGTCGCCCCCCTTGCGGAAGGTCAGCCCGTCCGGTCCCAGATCCACCTGGATCACGTCGTCCCCGCCAAACCGCCCGGCCAGGATCGCCTGCGCCAGGGGGTTCTCCAGCTGCTGCTGGATGGCCCGCTTGAGGGGCCGGGCGCCGTAGACCGGATCGAATCCCGCCTCGCCCAGCCGGTCGAGGGCGGCGTCGCTGACCTCCAGACCCATATCCTGTTCCGCCAGACGGCGCCGCAGGTACTCGATCTGGATATCAGCGATGGCGCGGATCTGCGCCTTCTGCAGGGGATGAAACACCACCACCTCGTCCAGACGGTTGATGAACTCGGGGCGGAAGTGGTCGCCCACCACCTCCATCACCGCCTGTTTCATCTCACCGTAGTGCTCCTCCCCGGCCAGCTCCTGGATGCGCTGGGAACCCAGGTTGGAGGTCATGACGATCACCGTGTTGCGGAAATCCACGGTGCGGCCGTGGCCGTCCGTGAGGCGGCCGTCATCCAGCACCTGCAGCAGCACGTTGAACACATCCTGGTGGGCCTTCTCCACCTCGTCCAGCAGGATTACCGAGTAGGGCTTGCGCCGCACCGCCTCGGTGAGATAGCCGCCCTCCTCGTAGCCCACATACCCGGGGGGTGCGCCGATGAGCCGCGCCACCGAGTGCTTCTCCATGAACTCCGACATATCGATGCGGATCATGGCCTCCTCGGTATCGAACAGGAACTCCGCCAGCGCCTTGCACAGCTCGGTCTTGCCCACGCCCGTGGGGCCGAGGAACAGGAAGGAGCCATTGGGGCGGTTGGGATCGGACAACCCGGCGCGGGAGCGGCGGATGGCGTCCGCCACCACCGATACCGCCTCGTCCTGGCCCACCACCCGCTGGTGAATGCCCCGCTCCATCTGCAGCAGCTTGTCCCGCTCGCCCTCCAGCATCTTGGTCACCGGGATGCCGGTCCACTTGGAGACCACCTCGGCGATCTCCTCGTCGGTCACCTTGTTGCGCAGCAGCTGCATGTCATGCATCTCCGCCTGGGCGGCCATGTCGAGCTGTTTCTCCAGCTCCGGGATGCGGCCGTACTGCAGCTCCGACATGCGTCCCAGGTCGCCGGCGCGGCGCGCCGCGTCCAGCTCCGTACGCATACGCTCCAGCTCCTCCTTGATATGGGTGGTGCCCTGCACCGCCGCCTTCTCCGAACGCCAGATCTCTTCCAGGTCGGAGAACTCCCGCTCGCTTCGCGCCACCTCCGCCTCCAGGTCCTGCAGCCGCTTTTTGGAGGCGTCGTCGCTCTCCTTCTTCAGCGCCTCGCGCTCGATCTTGAGCTGGATGAGACGGCGGTGCAGCCGGTCCATGGTTTCGGGCATGGAATCGATCTCGATACGGATGCGGCTCGCCGCCTCGTCCACCAGGTCGATGGCCTTGTCCGGCAGGAAGCGGTCGGTGATGTAGCGATGGGAGAGGGTGGCCGCCGCCACGATGGCGGGGTCGGTGATATCCACCCCGTGATGCACCTCGTAGCGCTCGCGCAGGCCGCGCAGGATGGCGATGGTGTCCTCCACCGTGGGTTCGGTCACCAGCACCTTCTGGAAACGGCGCTCCAGGGCGGCGTCCTTTTCGATGTAGCTGCGGTATTCGTCCAGGGTGGTGGCGCCCACGCAGTGCAGCTCGCCGCGGGCCAGGGCGGGTTTCAGCATATTGCCCGCGTCCATGGCGCCTTCCGCCTTGCCCGCCCCCACCATGGTGTGGATCTCGTCGATGAAGAGGATGATGTTCCCCTCCTGTTTGGCGATGTCGTTGAGCACCGCCTTGAGCCGTTCCTCGAACTCGCCGCGGAACTTGGCGCCGGCGATCAGGGCCGCCATGTCGAGGCTGAGCAGCCGCTTGTTCTTCAGCCCCTCGGGCACCTCGCCGTTGACGATGCGCTGGGCCAGACCCTCCACGATGGCGGTCTTGCCCACCCCGGGCTCGCCGATCAATACCGGGTTGTTCTTGGTGCGGCGCTGCAGCACCTGCACGGTGCGGCGGATCTCGTCGTCGCGGCCGATCACGGGATCGAGCCGTCCCTGTTCCGCCCGCTCGGTAAGGTCGATGGTGTACTTCTCCAGGGCCTGGCGCTGCTCCTCCGCATTGGGATCGTCCACCGTCTGGCCGCCGCGCATCTGCTCAATGGCCTGCTCAATGGCCCCTTTATCCGCCCCCGCCTTGCGCAGCAGCTCGCCCAGATCGCCCTGATCCTCCACCGCGGCCAGCACAAACAGCTCGCTGGAGATGTACTGATCTTTGCGTTGCTGGGCCAGTTTGTCGGTCTGGTTCAGCAGCCGGCCCAGCTCGTTGGAGAGATGGATATCCCCCGCCATCCCCTCCACCGAGGCGATACGGTCCAGGGTTTCACCCAGGGCGGAGCGCAGCCGGTTGACGTTTACGTTGGACTGGGTAAGCAGATAGCGCACCGTGCCGCCCTCCTGATCCAACAGGGCGGTCATCAGGTGCGCCGGTTCGATAAACTGGTGATCGCGGCCCACGGCCAGGCTCTGGGCGTCCGCCAGGGCCATCTGGAATTTACTGGTCAGTCGATCCATTCGCATGGGATTGAGACTCCAAAACTTTTATAACTAGCTTTCAGATAAGGGAAACCCTCGAAAAAATCAAGGGATAGCCGGGGCGGGAGGTGTTTTCGATGTAGGTGCGGGATTGTTTTTGCCCCAGAGGCACAGAGATCACAGAGGGTTTACCCTTATCCAGCTCCGTGTCCTCAGTGGTCTCTGTGGCTACTTCCAAAGTAAAGTGCATTAACAAACCGTTTAACGCACGACTATCTCTTGCCCTTCTGGTAGACCTTGCGCTGAAACAGGTCGGTGCGGCGGCTCACCACCCGGTCGATGAAAAGCATGCCGTCCAGATGGTCCAGCTCGTGCTGCACCGCCCGCGCCTCAAAGCCCTCCATCTCGTACTCCAGCGGATTACCGTGAGGGTCCTGGGCCTTGAGCTTGATATGGGTGGCGCGGATCACGTTGCCCGTGTAGTCCGGCACCGACAGGCACCCCTCGCGCCCCATCTCAAAACCTTCCCACTCGGTGATCTCGGGATTCACCAGCACCATATAGCCGTGGTTGGGGACCGGCTTTTTCGTATCGGAGACATCGATGATGACGATGCGCTGAAACCGTCCCACCTGGGGTGCGGCGATACCCACCGCGCCCGGACCCGCCTGGCGCGTCTCCTCCAGATCGTCGATAAAGGCCCGCAGTTCGTCGTCGAAGCGCTCGACCGGCTCGGACTCCTGTTTCAGGCGCTCGTCCGGTATTTTCAGTATATCCAGAACCGCCATTCGTCAGCCGATCAGGGTTTCAACGGCCGCTACCTGGACATCCACGCCCTGCTCACCCAGTCCCTTGACCGCGGCCTGTAGTGACTCGACGCTGGCTTCAGTGTAGCCCTGGATATTCATGATATAGACCGGCTGCTCCTCCGAACCCGCCACATCCGACTCCAGCTCCAGGATATTGAGTCCCTGCGCCGCCAGCACGCCGGTCACCTGGGCCACGATGCCCGCCCGGTCCGCGCCAACCACCCGCACCAGGATATTGGGAATCACATGACGGTGCAGCCCCCCCTCAATGGGGTCCACATGCAGCCGCAGGCCGAGTTTTTCCGTGACCGGTTTGAGCACCGCCTCCACATCGCCCTCGCCCGCCACCATCATCATGATGGTGAAGTTCCCGCCCAGGCGGATCATGGACGCCTCGCCCAAATTCCAGCCGTTCTGGAACAGGGCGTCGGTCACCCCGGCCACGATCCCGGGGCGGTCGCCGCCCACCAGGGTCAACATTTTCCAGTTATTCATCATTGCCTATCCTCAGTCCGGACATTTTTCCAGCTTCGGTGGATGATCAAACAAGGTTTTGCCACAGAGGCACAGAGAGCACAGAGGTTTTGTTTTTCAATAGACCCACTTGCACATTCAATTCCGTAGCCAAGGCGGGCAATTATTCACTCAGTACAACCAAACCAAAACGTCAGTAATTCTCTGTGATCTCTGAGCCTCTGTGGCTATATATCATCCATCCAGATCAGGGACGCCATGCGTCCCGTGATCCCGTCCCGCCGGTAGGAGAAAAAGCGTTCCGGCTCGGATACTGTACAGTAATCACCGCCCCCCACATACCCTACCCCAAGCCGCTGCAAACGGTTGCGGGCCAGCTGGTAGATATCCGCCAGCCAGTGACCGGGGCGGTTGGGCGCAAAGCAGGCTTCGTCAGCGGCATGGATGGCAAGAAACGCCTCCCGCACCTCCGGCCCCACCTCGAAGGCAGCGGGGCCGATGGCGGGACCCAGCCATACCAGCAGATCCGAGGGGGCGTCCTCGAATGTCTCCAGGGTAGCCTCAATCACACCCGCCGCCAGCCCGCGCCAGCCCGCATGGACCGCCGCCACCCGGCTGCCCCTGCGGTTGCAAATCAGCAGGGGCAGGCAGTCCGCGGTCAGCACCGCGCATACCCGGCCCGGCCGGGTTGCCGTGGCCGCATCGGCCCGGCAGAGATCCTCCCGTCCGTCCGCCTCCGCCACATCGCAGCCATGCACCTGCTCCAGCCAGTGAGGCGCTGAGGGCAGTCCGAGGCCCTCCCGCAGCCGTTCCCGGTTACGATGCACCGCGTCCGGGGCATCCCCCACATGGTCCGCCAGGTTGAAGCTGTCGTAGGGCGCGGCACTCGCCCCGCCCCTTCGAGTGGTGATCACGGCGCGCACCCGGGCGGGTGCGGGCCAATCGGGCTCGATCCACTCCAACCCGTTTCTGTCAGGCCCCACGTGCATCCTCGCGCAGCAGCTCCAGCATCCCCTGCATATCCTCCGGGATATCCACTTCCCACTCCATCCACTCCCCCGTGACTGGGTGTTCCAGGCCCAGCACCCGGGCGTGCAACGCCTGGCGGCAAAAGCCGCGCAGGGCCTGTTGCAGCGGCTCGCCGATACCCGCCGGCATGCGCAACCGGCCGCCATAGACCGGATCACCCAGCAGCGGATAGCGGATGTGGGCCATATGGACGCGGATCTGGTGGGTGCGCCCCGTCTCCAGGTTGACCTGCAGATAGCTGTGGGCACGGAACCGCTCCAGCACCCGGTAGTGGGTCACGGCGGGCTTGCCGTTGTTGATGACCGCCATGCGGGTACGCTGGGTGGGATGGCGGCCGATGGGTTCATCCACGGTGCCGCCCGCGGTCATCACCCCCTGCACGATCGCCCGGTACTCCCGTTTCATGCTGCGCGCCTGCAACTGATCCACCAGGGATTTGTGCGCCTTCAGGGTGCGCGCCACCACCAGGATACCGCTGGTCTCCTTGTCCAGCCGATGCACGATCCCCGCCCGCGGCAGTTGCGCCGCCTGCTCATCATGGCTGAGCAGGGCGTTGAGCAGGGTTCCGTCGGGATTGCCTGCGGCGGGGTGCACCACCATCCCGGCCGGCTTGTTGATCACCAGCAGCTCTTCGTCCTCGTAGAGCAGGTCCAGGGGGATGGGCTGCGGCCGGTCCGTGAGCGGCTCGTCGAGGGTGACCGACAGTTTCACCACCTCGCCGCCCAGCACCTTATCCTTGGAACGCGGAACCTTTCCGTCCACCGTCACCCGGCCCAGCTTGACCCACTCCTGCAAGCGGCTGCGGGAGTAGTCGGAAAAAAGCAGCGCCAGCACCTGATCCAGGCGCTTTCCCGCATGTTCGGCGCCGATAACGGCGGATAATTCCTGGTCTTGGGAACTCATAGTTCAATCATTGCGACTAAGTTATACTTCGTTTTCTTTGGATAATCTGAGCCATAACACAACGCCATGACCGCTTTTCGTCTGCTGCCCTATCTGATCCTGCTGTTTACCCTCTCCGCCTGCGGCATCCTGCCGGACGAGATTGACCTGACCAAGGACTGGAGCGCCAGCAGATTATACAGCGAAGCCTCTTCCAACCTATCCGCGGGCAACTACGAGACCGCCATTAAGTATTATGAAAAGCTGGAGGCCCGCTACCCCTTCGGCCGCTACGCCACCCAGGGTCAGCTGGATATCGCCTACGCCTATTACAAGTTCGAGGAGCCGGAGCAGGCCATCGCCGCCGCCGACCGTTTCATCAAGCTGCACCCCGCCCACCCCTACGTGGACTACGCCTACTACCTGAAGGGCATCGTCAACTTCAACCGCAGCGTGGGCTTTTTTGACCGTTTCATTCCCGTCGACTCCTCCCAGCGCGACCCGGCCGCCGCCGCCGATGCGTTCAAGGATTTCTCCGAACTCATCCGCCTATTTCCCAGCAGCGAGTACTCCGCCGACGCCCGCAAGCGCCTGGTCCACCTGCGCAACAACATGGCGCTCTACAATGTGCATGTGGCCCGTTACTACATCAAGCGGGGCGCCTTCCTGGCCGCGGCCAACCGCTGCAAAGAGGTGATCGAAAACTACCAGCGCACCCCGGCGATGAAAGAGGCGCTGGAGGTTCTGATCGAGGCCTATGAGCTGATGGAGATGGAGGACTTGGCGAAGGACGCCCGGCGGGTGCTAGCCATCAATGAGTCCAAAGGGACCTTCCAGGCCGAGGGCGGTCCCACGGTCACCCCGTTGAGCCGAAAGGTCTGGGATTACGTGGGACTGGATAAAAACTGAGGATTTTCGCCCGGCGGTGTTTTCCGGGCGAAAATCGTTTCACTTTAGATAGCGGAGGCGTCCTCTTCGCCGGTACGGATACGCACCACTTTCTCTACGCTAGTCACAAAAATCTTGCCGTCACCGATCTTGCCCGTGCGCGCGGCGCTGGTGATGGCCTCAATGCACTGATCCAGTTGTTCTTCGTTGATCACCACCTCGATCTTCAGCTTGGGAAGAAAATCCACCACGTATTCGGCGCCGCGATAGAGCTCCGTATGTCCCTTCTGACGCCCGAAGCCCTTCACCTCGGTGGCGGTCATGCCGGTAATACCCACTGCGGAAAGCGCCTCGCGGACATCGTCCAGCTTGAAGGGCTTGATGATTGCGTCAACTTTTTTCATTTGTTCCTCCTCGGAATCGGAATGCCAATCATTTTAGCGCATTGGACAGCGAGCGCCTATCTCAGAAACCGCTGGTCAATGGATAGCGCCGGTCACGACCGAAGGCGCGCCGGGTAATCTTGATCCCCGGCGGCGCCTGGCGCCGTTTGTATTCGTTGCGGTCCACCATGCGCACCACCCGCCGCACCGTCTCCTCGTCGAAGCCCGCGGCCACGATCTCGGCCACGCTCTGATCCTGCTCCACATGGCGGGCCAGGATCTCGTCCAGGA
>JBNKPL010000001.1:0-65934 GCA_050295355.1 Sedimenticolaceae bacterium | reverse complement strand
GTAGTAGGCGAAATTGAAGCCGCGGCTGCCTTGGGCCTTCCCGCTTCTGGTGTATGCTAATGTGTTGGAGCCGAGGATGTAGAGTTCGTTGCGGGTGCTGGAGATGCGGTACACGCCTTTCTGGTTGAAGTTGACGGTGCCGATGCGGCCAGTGAGCGCCAGTTCATCCAGCGGCAGCAGCAGGGCGACGCGGGCGTTCGGTTTGGCGGCGGGGGTGCGCTCCAGCCCCAGCCGCTCTCCGTGTTTATCCAGATTCAGACCCTGGCTGTCCGGCCCGCCCTCCAGCCGCTGAAAGGCTAAAAACAGATTGGGGTGGGCCTGGGCGGTCTCCATCAGATAGCGGTCGCCCCGGCGGTCCATCAGCATGGGATCGGCGAAGATGATGTCGAATACGATCGCCTTCGGCTGCTGGGCGGCCAGCCCCTCGATCAGTTCCGCGTGGGCGGAGCGGGGCCAGGGGTAGCGGCCCAGCTCCGGCGCCAGCTGAGCCGTGCTGCGCTCGTCGATATCCAGAATGACGATATCCGGGTCGGGCGTCTGCTTTTCCGCATGCAGCACCAGCAGCAGGTCGGAGAACTCCAGATCAAGATTATGCAGCAGCCCCAGCCAGCCGATCTCCAGCGGGATCACAAGCAGGTACACCAGCGTCAGCCAGATCAGGGGCCTGCTTCTTTTTATGCTGATTTGCATGGGCTTGGTGAAGTCCCTCTGTTCCCCCCCCGTAAGCGGGGAGGTTGCCCTTTCGTCCCTCCCCCGTGAACGGGGGAGGTTAGGAGGGGGAGTATCAAAAGATATTCTTTTTTACCACAGAGGACACAGGGGGACACAGGGGTTTCTGAAGGCTGTTTTGGGGAATGTTTTGCCCCTTGTGGTTATTTTAGACTCCCCCTCCCAGCCTCCCCCACTCGTGGGGGAGGGGCGAATAGGCCCGTGCCATTTGCCGGGTATTCATCGCCGCGAGGTCGCGGCTCCCACAGATGGGCGTAGAGAGTCTAAAGCGTAGAGTGGGGTTCTAATAATGCCTCGAAGCTATTTGTTCCTCCCCCGTTGGCGGGGGAGGCCAGGAGGGGGAGTCTTATTTCATTATATCGTTTGCCTCAGAGGACACGGAGTTCACGGAGGCTTTTAGCAACGCTCATTCAGCTCTGCGTTTCTCTGTGATCTCTGTGGCTATTATAGAGACCTTGTATCAACCAGCCATTCGCCGCGGGGTCGCGGCTCCCACGGGAGGGTGTGGTGTTGGGTGTTCAGGTCTGACAACGGGGACAGTAAAAAGTGGAGCGCTGGCCGATGCGCTGCTGACGGATGGCGTGGCCGCAGTTGGGACAGGGTTCGTCCTCCTTGCCGTAGACCAGTAGCTGCTGGGCGAAGTAGCCGGGCCGGCCGTCCTCCTGACGGAAGTCGCGCAGGGTGGTGCCGCCCTGCTGAATAGCGGCCCGCAGGACCGCCTTGATCTGGTCCGCCAGTTCCCGATAGCGCGGCAGGGCGATGCGGTTGCTGGCGCGGTTGGGGTGAATGCCGGCCCGAAACAGGGATTCGTTGGCGTAGATGTTACCCACGCCCACCACCACCTTGCCGTCCATGATCAGGGTCTTGACCGGTCCCCGCCGCCGCTGGGCCAGGCGGTGCAGGTGGTCGCCGTCGAAGGCCTCGCTGAGCGGCTCGGGGCCGAGATTCCTGAGCAGCGGGTGTTCGGTTACAGGTTTTCGGGTCCAGAGCACGGCGCCGAAGCGGCGCGGATCGCGCAGCCGCAGTACACCCTTGCCAAACACCAGATCGAAGTGGTCATGGGGCTGGGGCGCTGTTTTTTTCGATACGATCCGCAGGCTGCCGGACATGCCGAGGTGCAGGATCAGGGTGCCTTGGTCCATTTTCAGCAGCAGGTATTTGGCTCGCCGCTCCACGGAATGCACCTTCTGCCCCGGCAGGGTTTTTGTTATCTGGGTGGGGATGGGCCAGCGCAGCCGCCGGTTGCGGATCACCACGCCCTGGATCGTTTGCCCCTCCAGATGGGGGGCGATGCCGCGGCGCGTGGTCTCTACCTCCGGCAGCTCGGGCATTACTCTTTCGCCTTGGGTGGGGCCAGCAGCTCCGGGCCGCCCGGTAGCCTGTAGGCGATGCCTAGGTCGGGGCGTAGCAACAGGGTCTGTTTTTCACGCCTCACGATCAGGAATCGTAGCGGTGCCTCCCGGCCGTCGAGGATGAGTTCCAGTGTCTCTTCTGATGTTTCCGGCGGCAGGGGGGTGACCCCGATGGCCTGGGTGAACCGCCACTGGTCGAACTTGCGGTTCAGGTCGTCCGTGGTGAGGGCGGGGTTGGGCGGGTTGAGCGTGAGCCTGCCATCGGTCTCCTTTGCAAGCTGCCATTGGGGTGTATGGATGGCGCGGAGGTTGCCGCCCGGCGGCAGCAGTTCCAGGGCGACGAACCCCTCCGCCGTGGATAGCAGGTGGTGGGGAAAACGGTCCGCGATCAGGTGGACGGTGTCGCCCATGCGCAGGTAGCGGCGGTGGTGGATGGGGTTGGTACTACCCATCTGGATGGCGAGATCGTTCAGCCATAGCTCCGCCTGGGGTTCCGCCAGGCCGAACTCCCGCAGGCGCTCTTCTGGTACAGAGAAGTGCTCAAAGCTGGGAGTGGAGGCAATGGGTAGCAGCTGTTCGATACGCACACCGTTGGCGGCACTTTTGTAGGGCCGGGTCATCACCCAGCCATCGCCCTGACGGGCCAGTTCAAACTCGCCGTTTTTGTTGCGGATGCGGATGGTGTGGATCTGCTCGGGTTGCAGGGCGGTGAGGACCGGGAGTTCAGGCGTGGAGGATTCCTCGTGCGTCAGCCACACCAGGGCCGCCAGCAGCAGCACCAGGCCCAACAGTCCGAGATTGATCCAGAGCTGCCGCTTCACGGCGGTTAGCGCTTCCGTCTGCGCCACCAGACGGCGAGGCCGGCGGCCAGGAACGTCAGGGGGAGCAGGATGAGAAACAGCAGACTGATGATGGTGGCGCTGGTTTCCGACAGCTCCAGCGTGCGGTCCGGCGCGGTGCGGGCCGGGATGGCGAGCAGCCGGTCGTCGCCGGTGAGCCAGCGGAACATGTTCATACCCAGGTCCAGGTTGCCGCCGTTGCCGAGGAAGCTGTTGGATAGGAAGTCACTGTCACCGATCACCAGCACACGCTGTTCCCGTTCTCCCTGCTTTCGTTGCAGGGCCAGACCGATGGTGAGTGGACCCGCATGTTCGCCCTGGGCCTCATCGCGTGCGATCTCGCCCTGCAGGGGACCGGTTTCGTTCCAGGAGCGGGAGAGGGTGCTGAGCAGGGGCGTGGCCTGCCAGACCCCAACGGCCTTGGCCTCCAGGGCCGTGGCATGGGGATAGAGGGTGACTAGTTTGAAGCGGCGGGTGACGGGGTGTTCGGGATAGCGGGGCACCAGGGCGATAGCCGGACTTTCCAGGCCCACGGTCGCCGCGTTGGCGTCCACCACGGTGCCGGGCAGGAAGGTCAGACCCAATGTCCCGGCCAGGGCTTCCAGGCCGCGATCCGGTCCTGGATCGCGCAGCCATAGCAGGTTTCCGCCGGCGTCCAGATAGTGCTGGATGCGGGTCAGCTCGTCCGGACGGAGGTCCACCCGCGGGTCGGCGATCACCAGCAGGGCGGTGTTGCGGGGGATGTCGAGTGTGGCGGCCAGTTCCAGGGGCTGGATATGGAAGCCCTTGCGTTGCAGCTCTTCACCGAACCCGCCCAGGTCGTGATTGGCGCGGCCGTCAAAGCGGCGTTCGCCGTGACCAGTGAGGACGCTCACCCACTGCTCCGGCTGCTGGATCAGCCGCTGGATGGCGTTGCTGATGCTCTCTTCGCTGATGGTGGTGAGGTTCTCGGAGCGCCCCTGGTAACTCAGCCGCAGTTCGCCGGTCACCCGGATGCCCAGCTGGCGCACCAGCTCGGGCCGCTTGTCCGGATTGATGAACTCAAACTGGATGTCCGGGCGGTAGCGTTGGTAACGGGCGATGATGCGCTCGATCTGCTGGCGCAGCTCCGGGATCTCCGGGGTGAAGGAGGTGATCTCAAGGGGGCCTTGCAGCCGCTCCAATACCTGCCGGCTGGTTTCGGTGAGGCTGTTGCGCGCCCCCGCGCTCCAGTCCCAGGCGGTTGTATGGCGGTTGGAGAGCCAGCCGCCGAGACCCACCGCCAGCGCCAGCAGCAGATAGAACAGCAGACGCTGCATTTTATTGGTGATGGATTGGCCGCTGTGTTGCATGGGTCAGTCCAGGGAACGGCGGCCTTCCAGCCGATGCACGGTGAGCAGCAGGAAGGCGGCGGTGAGCAGCAGGAAATAGGCGACATCGCTGCTCTGCACCAGACCCGACAGCAGGCCGCGGAAATGGGTGACCGGGGAGATCCAGTTGAACAGGGCGCTCCCTTCGCCCTCGCTGCCCGCCGCCATATTGAGAATCCACAGGAACAGCAACAGGCCGTAGGTGCCCGCCGCCGCCACCGCGGGCCGTTCGGTGAGGCTGGAGAGGAACAGCCCGATGGCGCCGAACAGGGCCAGCTCCAGCGCCAGTGCCAGCAGACCGGCGGAGAGCTTACCGAGATCCAGTTCGCTGCCGGTCAGGAGCGAGAGCGGCATCAGGGCGGTGAGCAGGAGCATGAGGAACAGCACCGCGGCCAGCGCCAGGTATTTGCCGAGCACGATCCGGGTCAGGGAGACCGGGGCGGAGAGCAGCAGGCGGTAGGTGTTGTTGCGGTACTCTTCGCTGAACAGCCGCATACTGAGCAGCGGGATCAGCAGCATAATGATGAGCGAGGCGCTATCCAGCAGGGGGATCGCCAGCAGGTCGGTGACCCCGGGCGCGGCGGCCAGGTTCGCCAGCCGCGGTTGCACCTGGAGGAACTGCTCCAGCTGGACCAGGAACAGCCAGGCCAGGATCAGTTGCATCACCCCGAACAGCACCCAGGCCAGGGGGGAGAGGAAGAGGCTGCGCAGTTCGCGTTGCAGGATGGCGATCATGTCAGGCCGCCGCCTCCCGCGCCGTGAGCCGGGTGAAGATCTGCTCCAGGTCCTGCCGTTCCGGGGTGAACTCGCACAGTCCCCAGCCCTGTTCGCTGAGTGCCTTTGAGAGTTCCGCCGCTGCGGCCTCTTCGGACAGTTGCAGCCGGAAGCGGTCCCCGGACAGGGCCTCTACATAGGTGATGCCCGGCAGCTGCTCCAGCTCTTCTGCCGACGGAGGCCGTTCCAGGCGAACGGTAACTTGATCGGATGCCTGCCGATGCAGTTGAGCCATCTGTTCCGCATAGACCACGCGCCCCTCATGCAGGATCAGCACCCGGTCGCAGGTGCTCTCCACCTCGGAGAGGATGTGGGTGGAGAGGATTACGCCGTGCTCCTCCCCCAGCTCCTGGATCAGCTTGCGGATCTCCTGGATCTGGTTGGGATCGAGGCCGCTGGTGGGTTCGTCCAGGATGATGATCTCGGGGTGGTGGATGATCGCCTGGGCGATGCCCACCCGCTGGCGGTAGCCCTTGGAGAGGTTGTCGATGAGGCGTCCGCCGCTGGTCTCCAGTCCGCACCGCTCCTTGGCCTGGGCGACCTGGGAGGGGATCTTCTTGCGCCCGGCCCCGCGCAGTTGGGCGCAGAAGCGCAGGTACTCGTCCACGGTCAGTTCCGTATAGAGGGGCGGCTGTTCCGGCAGGTAGCCCAGGGCCGCCTTGGCCCTGGCCGGGTGTTGTAGTAGATCCAGGCCGTTGAGCCGGATGCTGCCGCCCGAGGGGGCCAGCACGCCGCTGATCATGCCCATGGTGGTGGATTTGCCCGCCCCGTTGGGTCCGAGGAAGCCGAGGATTTCACCGCGCCGCAGTTCAAAGCTGACGTCGCGTACGGCGCGGAGGTTGCCGTAGTAGCGGCTGAGGTTTTCGATCTCAATCAGCGGCGGCATTTTACATGAGGTATATGGTGGCCAGACCCAGGAAGGCGATGAAACCGACCGCGTCGGTGACCGTGATCAGCAGCACCCCGCCCGCCAGGGCCGGGTCGATCCCCGCCTTTTTCAGGATCAGCGGCAGTACCGCGCCAGTGAAGGCCGCGCAGGTCATGTTAATGGTGAGGGCGATGGCGATCAGGATGGCGATGGCGGTACTGTTGAACCAGAGGCCCGCCACCAGGGCCACCAGGGCCGCCAGGATCACGCTGTTGAAAAGACCTACCCCCAGTTCCTTGAGCAGCAGCCGGGGGATGTTTTTGCTGGAGAGCTGCCCCAGGGCGATGCCGCGGATGGTCAGGGTGAGGGTCTGGGAGCCGGCGATCCCACCCATGCTGGCGACGATGGGCATCAGTACCGCCAGCGCCACCACCTTTTCGATGGTGGCCTCGAACTGGCCGATCACCCAGGAGGTGAAGAAGGCGGTAATCAGGTTGAGTCCGAGCCAGACCGCCCGCCGCTGGGCGCTGTCCAGGACTGGGGCGAACATATCCTCGTCTTCGGAGAGACCCGCCTGCCCCATGAAGGCGTGTTCGCCCTCTTCACGGATCAGGTCCACCACGTCGTCCACGGTGATGCGGCCCAGCAGCCGGCCCTCCTCATCCACCACCGGGGCGGAGAGCAGGTCGTGCCGCTCGAAACGGGTAGCCACCTGGCCGTCATCCCAGGTGGCGGGGATCGGTTTCATGTCCAGGGACATCACCTCGGCCACGATGTCGTCGGGGTCGTTGGTGACCAGGGCGGTGAGGGGGAGCACGCCGAGATAGCGGGCGTCGCGGTTGACCACGATCAGGCTGTCCGTATGGGGCGGTATCTGCTCTTTCAGCATGCGCAGATAACGCATCACCACATCCAGGCTCACCTCCGGGCGGACGGTGACCGCATCGGGATTCATCAGGCCGCCGGCGGTGTCCTCGGGGTAGGAGAGGACCGTCTCCAGCCGCTGCCGGTTCTGGCTGTCGAGGGTGGCGAGGATTTCGCGGGTGATGTAGTGGGGCAGTTCCTGGACCAGGTCGGCCAGGTCGTCCGTATCCAGACCCTCACTGACCGCCACCACCTCGGCCTTGTCCATACGGCTGATGAGGTCGGCGCGCACGTCGTCGGCCAGTTCCATCAGCACGTCGCCGTCGTTCTCTTCGTCCACCAGGCCCCAGACGATGTCACGCTGGCTGATGGGCAACGCCTCCAGGATATGGGCGATTTCACCGGGGGTGAGGGCGTTCAGCAGGCGGCCGCTCTGCTGCATGGTGCCGCTGTCCAGCAGTTCCTGCAGCCGTTCCAGGCGGGTGTCCTGATTGTTTTCTGCGGCCTGTAGGGACATGAAAGTGCCTTTTTTTCGCTGGCGCCGGGGGCGCCGGGAGGGTGCCGCAAATACTACAAGGGTATCTGTGATTTTTACAGGGGGGGTGTGTGAAAGATTTGTGACGGAGGTGTAGTTTGGCCGGAGGTTCGTCCGTTCTAGTGTACTGAAATCCGGGATTTTATTGCCACAGAGAGCACAGAGGTCACGGAGAGTTTGACTATCTGTTTTTTGTGTCCTGTGGCTTGGGGGGCGGTTTTACCTCTGCGGCCTATTCAATCGCCGCGGGAACGCGGCTCCTACAGGTGGTTGTTTTTTGGACAGGGGTTATTCGCGTGGGGTGGAGTCCTACCCCACCAGACAGAACAGGCATGGGATGGCCGGAAATGTATTGCACCAAAGAGAAGAATTTTACTTTCTTACCTCTGTGTTCTCTGTGCCCTCTGTGGCTAAGACGGAACCCTGAGGGGACGGCGGGGCTAGGAGAGTTCCCGGTGCCGGATCACGACCTGGCGGCCGCCTCCGCTGAAATGGGCGGCTAGTTGCTCCACCAGGTAGACGGACCGGTGGTGGCCGCCGGTACAACCCACCGCAATGGTGAGGTAGTTGCGGCCGTCCGCTTCGAAGACCGGGATCCAGTGATCCAGAAAGCCGGTGAGGTCCTGTTTCATCCGCGCCACGGAGGGATCGCTCTCCAGAAACCGGCACACCGCCTCGTCCCGGCCGGTCAGCGGGCGCAGCTCCTGTACCCAGTGGGGGTTGGGCAGGCAGCGGGCGTCGAATACGAAGTCCACATCCCGCGGTACCCCATGCTTGTAGCCGAAGGATTGAAACAGGATGGAGATGGTCCGCTGCTGCTTTTCGTTCAGCCGGGCGCTGATGATCTCGCGCAGTTCGTGCTGGTTGGTATGGGTGGTGTCGATGCGCAGATCGGCATCCCGGATGATGGGCTCCAGCAGGGCGCGTTCCAGTTGGATCGCCTCGGCCAGGGGATGGTTGCCGCGGGTCAGGGGGTGTTTGCGGCGGGTCTCGCTGAAGCGCTTGATCAGGGTGTCGTCCTGGGCCTCCAGGAATACGATCTCGCACTCCAGCTCCTGCGCCTTCATCTCCTTCACCAGCTTCGGCAGATCCTGCAGGTCTTCCATCTGGTTGCGGGCATCAATGCCCACCGCCGTTCGGTGCCGTTCTTGCGGAGACTGTTGGAGCAGCACCTCCGCCAGCGCCTTCAGCAGATACATGGGAAGATTATCGATGCAGTTGTATCCCAGGTCCTCCAGGGTGTGGAGGGCGATGGTTTTTCCCGAACCGGACAGGCCGGTGACGATGATCAGGCGCATGTGGGTGAGGTGGGCTGCATGTGGGGGTGAGGAGGGGAAACGGCGGCGGCCGTTCCCCCTCCCGGTGGTCAGATCAGGATTCCGCCTGCTCCACGCCCTTGGCCCGTCCGTTGCCGCGGTGGTTGGTGATCTTCTCCTTGTGCTTCTTTACCTGCCGGTCCAGCTTGTCTACCAGGCCGTCGATAGCGGCGTACATATCCTCTTCGGTGGAATCGGCGAAGATGTCGGCGCCGTTTACATGCACGGTGGCTTCCGCCTTTTGACGGACTTTTTCCACGCTGAGGACGACGTGTACATTGGTGACGTGATCGAAATGGCGTTCCAGTCGTTCGAACTTGGAGTCCACGTAGTTTCTCAGAGCCTCAGTGATGTCGATGTGGTGACCGGTAAGGCTAATTTGCATAGTTTGCTCCTTTCTTATCTCGTCTAGGTCAGACGTTTGCGCTCATTCGATGGCGGAATTGCCATCGCTTCGCGGTACTTTGCTACGGTGCGCCGGGCGATATTGATGCCCTGTTCGGCGAGTATGCTCGCTATCTTGTTGTCGCTGAGCGGCTTGTTCGGCTTTTCGGCGGCAACCAGCTTTTTGATCAGGGCCCGGATCGCGGTGGCCGAGCATTCTCCCCCTCCAGCCGTACCTACATGGCTGGAAAAGAAATATTTGAATTCCAGTGTCCCGCGCGGGGTGTGCATGTACTTTTGCGTAGTGACCCGGGAGATGGTGGATTCATGCATATCCAGCGCCTCCGCGATATCCCGCAGCACCAGCGGGCGCATGGCCTCTTCACCATACTCGAAAAAACTCCGCTGCACCTCCACGATTTTGGTGGCCACGCGGAGCAGGGTTTCGTTGCGGCTCAACAGGCTTTTGATAAACCAGCGCGCCTCCTGCAGGTGGTTTTTCAGATAGGTGTTGTCTTCGCTGTTGTCCGCCCGGCGGATCAGGCTGGCGTAACTGGAGTTGATCCGCAGTTTCGGGGTGATGCTGGGATTCAGCTCCACCTCCCACTTGCCGTCTTTCTTGGTGACGAATACGTCCGGCACCACATACTGGGGTTCGGCGTCGGCGATGGCTGTTCCCGGGCGGGGATTGAGCGAGCGGATCAGGTGGTTGACCTCGGACAGCTCTTCGTCCGACAGCTTCATGCGGCGTTTGATCTGGGTCTGATCCTGGCTCGCCAGCAGGTCGAAATGCTCCTTCACCAGCTGCAGCGCCTCGGGTCGCCACGGGGTATCCTCCGCCAGCTGGGCCAACTGCAGCAGCAGGCACTCCCGCAGGTCGCGGGCGGCCACCCCAGGAGGGTCGAACTGCTGTACGCGGTGCAGCACCGCTTCCACCTCTTCCTCCTGCACCTCTTCGTTGTCCACCGCCAGGCAGATCTCTTCCACGCCGGCGGAGAGATAACCCTCTTCGTTCACCGCGTCGATGATGGTGGTGGCGATGGCCCGGTCCAGTTCGTTAAAGGGGGTCAGGTTGAGTTGCCACATGAGGTGGTCGTAGAGGGTGTTGCCGGCGCTGCACTGGACCAGATAGTCGCTCTCTTCGGATGAGGCCTGGTAGCTGGTGGTGGGGACGCTGTCGTAGATGTCGTCCCATTTGCTGTCCACCGGGAGTTCGTCCGGCATGAGGTCGGATTCGGTGTTGATCTCGCGCTCTTCATCCGCGCCGTTGCTTCGCTCCGCCGCGCCTTCGTAGCTCTCCCGGTCCATGGCGAAGTCGGAGTCCCTGTCCTCGGACGCGGTCTCCTGTGACGGCCGGTCCTCCTCCGTCTCCAGCATCAGGTTGGACTCCAGGGCCTCCTGGATCTCCTGTTTCAGGTCGAGCGTGGAAAGCTGCAGCAGCCGGATAGCCTGCTGCAGCTGCGGTGTCATGGTAAGGTGTTGCCCGAGGCGAAGCTGTAAAGTTTGCTTCATACGGACTTGTTACAATCAAACTGGTACATAATTTGTATGTTTTCTTTACATACCAATTCTAGCCCAATTTTCACCTCAGGGAAGCAAGTATTTGTCCCTTTCCGCGGCATGGTTATCTAGGCGGTCAACGGGCCATTCAGGCGCAGGTAGGAGCGGCGCTGCGAGCCGCGAAAGAAGGCCGCGCGGTGTGGTCCTACAGGCTAATGCGTAGCCACGGGGCCGCTCCTGTGAACCTCAGTGTTCTCCGTGGCTAAAGAGATTATTTGAAGATAGCCCGGCGAGAAAAAGACGCTCGCCAGGTTATTAAAGCCGGAAATCCTTGCCCAGGTAGACCGAGCGCACTTCCTCGTGGGCCAGGATCGCCTGGGGATCGCCCTCCGCGATCAGGCGGCCCTCGCTGATGATGTAGGCGCGGTCACAGATCCCCAGGGTTTCGCGCACGTTGTGGTCGGTAATGAGGATGCCGATGCCGCGGGACGCGAGGGCGCGGATGATCTTCTGGATATCCACCACCGAGATGGGGTCTACCCCGGCGAAGGGTTCGTCCAGCAGGATGACCTGGGGTTCCACCGCCAGGGCGCGGGCGATCTCCAGGCGGCGCCGCTCACCGCCGGACAGGCTCATGGCCAGGCTTTCGCGCAGATGGCCAAGGCCGAAATCGTAGAGCAGCCCTTCCACCTTCTCCATCTGGGTGGGCCGGTCCAGGCCGGCGCGCGTCTCCATGATGCCGAGCAGGTTGTCATATACCGACAGTTTGCGGAACACGGAGGGTTCCTGCGCCAGGTAGCCCAGTCCGCGCTGGGCGCGGGCATGCATGGGGAAGATGGTGATGTCCGCATTGTCCAGGACGATGGTCCCGTGCTCCACGGGGATGAGACCGGCGATCATATAGAAGCAGGTGGTCTTGCCGGCGCCGTTAGGACCCAGCAACCCCACCACCTCGCCGCTGGCGATCTGCAGGGAGACATCGTTCACCACCGCGCGGTGCCGGTAGTGCTTCTCCAGATTGCGCGCGACCAGCAGACTCATGGTTTATTTTGCTTGGAGCCGATGGTGACCTGTACGCGGCGTTGGCCCTGGGCGCTGGCGCCCGCCTTGATCACGGCGTGCGCCCGGTCCCAGGCGATGCGGTCGCTCTTGAAGAAATCCGGACCTTGTTTGATGCTGGCCTTGTCGATGAGATAGAGGATCTCGCCGTCCACGGTGTACTCCATGCGTTGGGCGCGGCCCTCCACATACTCCTTCTTGCCGTCCGGCAGCTGGCGCAGGACCGCAGGGCTGCCGGTGGCGATGATCCGGTCCGATTTGTTTCCCTTGCCCTGGATGACCGTGAGCTTGCTGGATTTCAGGGTGATGGTGCCCTGGCGCAATACAACGTTGCCGCGGTAGACGCTGGTTCCGGTGGCGTCGTCCACATCCATGCTGTCCGCTTCCACGGTAATGGGCTGGTTTATGTCCGACTGCAACGCCAGTGCGCTGAGGGGGGACATCAGGGAAAACAGAAGGAGAGTGGTCCAGATTACGCGGTTACTTGACGGCATATTGTCCCCTTACATCGGAAAGAAATTTGAATTTTACTGGTTCCGAGAACCAGGCCTGTGCTCCACGGGATTTTAACCGGCTTCCCTCGCTGGTGACAGTCACTACCTCATCGGTTTCCGCATAGTTCTGTTCCGGCTGCAGCCGCAGGTTGCGGGTGACGATATTCAGCGGGCGCAGTTCTTCCGTCTTGATGCGGTCGATCACCACCCGGCCCTTCAGAAGCAGCAGTTCGCCGTCGCCCGAGACCCAGCCCCGTTCCGACTGGATCTTCCACAGCGGGACGTTGTCCTCGTACAGGGTGAGATAGGGATCGGTCAGCTGGGTGCTGTCATCGTCGGGGAAGTGCAGCATCTTGCTGGCGCGCAGGCGCCGGAACGGCCGGCCGGTGACGTCCATGTTGGTGTTGGTGAAGTTCTCCACGAAATAGTCCGCATCGTGGGTTTCCGGCTCGATGGGCACGCTCTCTTTCTGGGAAGTGGAGGCCAGCCACTGGCTGCCCCCCAACAGGATCAGCAGCACGCCGCCGAACATCAGATTACGGGGTTCTAACATGGGTCTCCGGAAACATAACGCTCCATCAGGGGTTGCAGGGTTCCCTGCGCCTCCATAATGAGTTCACATACCTCGCGCGCCGCGCCCCGGCCGCCGTTGTGTTCGGTCTGCCAGTGGGCGTGTTGCTTCGCCAGATGGTGGGCGTCCGCCACCGTCAGGGCCAGCCCCACCCGGCATAGGATGGGCAGGTCCACCACGTCGTCGCCCACGTAGGCGACCTGTTCATCTTTGAGGCCCAGTTTGGCCTTCAGTTCCTCATAGGCGGGCAGTTTGTCCTGCTGTCCCTGGTAGAGGTGCTCAATGCCCAGTCCCTCCATGCGCAGGGCCACCACGTTGGAGGTGCGGCCGGTGATGATGCCGATCTCCACCCCGGTGGAGCGCAGCATCTTCATGCCGTGGCCGTCCTTGGTGTTGAATGCCTTGTACTCCTGGCCGTCGTCGCCAATGATCAGGCGGCCGTCGGTGAGGACGCCGTCCACATCGAAGATGACGAGCCGAATCTGTGCCGCCTTGTTCAGGATCTCTTGCATGTTCCGCCTCTACATCACGCCCGCGCGCAGCAGGTCGTGCATGTTGATGGTGCCTACCAGGCGCTGCTCTTCGTCCACCACCGGCAGGGCGTTGATCTTTCTCTCCTGCATGATCTGCAGTCCCTCCGCCGCCAGCATCCCGGCCTGGGCCGTGTGGCAGCCGCGGGTCATCACCTCGGCGATGCCGCAGTCATGGATATTGATTCCCGTGTCCAGGGTGCGGCGCAGGTCGCCGTCGGTGTAGACCCCGGTGAGCCGTCCTTCGGCATCCACGATGGTGGTCATGCCGAGCCCCTTCTTGGTGATCTCCACCAGGGCGTCGCGCAGGGTGGCCGTCTCCACTACCCGGGGGATGCCATCGCCGGTATGCATGATATCACTGATGTGCAGCAGCAGCCTGCGGCCCAGGGCGCCGCCCGGATGGGAGCGGGCGAAGTCCTCTTCAGTAAAACCCCGCGCTTCCAACAGGGCGATGGCCAGGGCGTCCCCCATGGCGAGGGCCGCCGTGGTGCTGGAGGTGGGCGCCAGGTTCAGCGGGCAGGCCTCCTGTTCGATACTGACATCAATATGGATATCCGCCTCCCGGGCGAGGGTGGACTGGGTATTGCCGGTCATGGCGATGAGCGGGACGCCCAAACGCCGAATCAGCGGCAGGATGGTAAGCAGTTCGTTGGTCTCGCCCGAGTTGGAGAGGGCGAGCACCACGTCCTGGGCGGTGATCATGCCCAGGTCGCCGTGGCTGGCCTCGCCGGGGTGGACGAAGAAGGCCGGGCTGCCGGTACTGGCCAGGGTGGCGGCGATCTTGTTGCCGATATGCCCCGACTTGCCCATGCCCGTGACCACGATGCGGCCCTGGCACGCCAGCATGTAGCCGCAGGCCTGGGCGAAGTCGCCGTTGACGCGCGGCGCGAGCGCCTCCACGGCGGCCGCTTCATTTTTGATTACGGCAAGGCCGAGGGCCTGTAGCCGGGCGGACTCTTCCGCGGACAGTTGTTTCTCTTTTTTCATGCCGCTTCCAGGTTCGAGGTGATTGGATGGGCGGTGACGGGCTGCGCATCGGGCAGCCCCTTGGCATCATAAAACAAAAAGCCCTGATAGCCGATAAAGGCGGCCAGCAGCAGCGACGCCTCCAGGCGGTTGATCCGGCCCCGGCCGTTAAAGCCGTAGCTCATCAGGAACATGGCGATGGTCAGGCCGGTCATCATCGGCAGGTCACGGCTCAGGACCTCGGGCGCGAAAGCACCGGGGGCGATCAGGCCCGGCATGGCCAGCACCGCCAGAAGATTGTACATGTTGGAGCCGATGATGTTGCCGATGGCGATGTCGTGTTCTTTCTTGAGGGCGCTGGCGATGCCGGCCGCCAGTTCCGGCAGGCTGGTGCCGAGCGCCACGATGGTCAGGCCGATCACCAGATCGCTGACCCCGAAGGCGGTGGCGATGTTGACCGCGCCCCACACCAGCATGCGGGAGCTGACCAGCAGCAGGGCGAGACCGGCGAGAAACCAGAAGATGGCCGCCGAGGTCTTCATCTCTTGCGGGATCTCCGCCTCGAACTCCCGCTCCATGGGGTCGGACCTGCGGCTGGATAGGGCGATTCGCGTCATGCCGTAGAGCAGCACCAGCAGTCCGGCCAGCAGCATGACGCCGTCCAGCCGGCCGAGTTCACCATCCAGCATGAGCAGGATGGCCACCAGACAGACCGCCAGCAGTACGGGGTACTCGCGCCGCAGGCTGACGGAGTGGACCGTCAGGGGGGCCACCAGGGCGGTGATGCTCAGGATGAGCCCGATGTTGGCGATGTTGGAGCCGATGGCGTTGCCGATGGCCAGCCCCGGGTTGTCCTGGGCGGCCGCCATGGCGGAGACCAGGATCTCCGGGGCGGAGGTGCCGAAGCCCACAATGGTCAGCCCGATCAGCATGGGCGAGACGCCGAAGTTGCGCGCCAGCGCCGCGGCGCCGGTGACGAAGCGGTCCGCCCCCCACACCAGCAGGGCGAAACCGCAAATGATGGCGACCAGGGAATAAAACATCTATTCCACGTAGAACTGTTGATGAAACCTGGCCCGGATCGGCTGGCTGGCGCCCGCGGGGGTTACCTTCAGGTCGAAGTTCACGATCTCGCCGTCGGTGATGGGAAAGTCGTCGATATAGTAGATGGCGTCCTGTTCCCGGATCTCCCGCAGTTCGATGGGCTTGGGAACCCCCATCAGGTTGATGGCCTCTACCTTGATCTCCGCCGGGACCGGGGTTCCCGTGGCGCCCGCTTGCTCCCGGATCACCGAGATGTTGACGATGCCCCGGTACTTGCTGCGCTGCAGGCCATAGGCCTGGGCCACCTTGGGATCAAGAAAATCGCTCTTGAAGGCGTTGTGGTGGACGGTGAATTCGCCGCTTTGGGTGCTGTACTCCGCGGCGGCCGAAAGCGGCAGCGCACAGAACAGGAGCAGGGTGAGAAAGCATCGCATGGGCCGGTCTCTCCTCACGGTTATGGGTTGGCGCCGCACTGGCAACGGTAGAGGGCGATTTCGCCCAGCAGGTTGGGCAGAAAACGGATGCCCGTGTGGGCGCGGTGTTCATGGTCCACCACCATGCGCTCCAGGACCTCGATATTCTTCTCATGGCACAGGTTTTCAAAATCCCGCACCGTGCAGAGATGGATGTTGC
Organism: Sedimenticolaceae bacterium; assembly: GCA_050295355.1. Classification (GTDB taxonomy): domain Bacteria; phylum Pseudomonadota; class Gammaproteobacteria; order Chromatiales; family Chromatiaceae; genus CBFDBF01. The sequence goes on along the minus strand of JBNKPL010000001.1, from coordinate 50,124 downwards.
GGGTGTCGTACCACTGGGCGGGCAGGGCGCGGGAGACCGGCATCCGGCCCTGCAGCCCGAGCTGGAAGCGGTTCTTCCAGTAGCCGAAGTTGGGGAAGGTGACGATCCCCTGGCGGCCCACCTGCAGCATCTCCAGCAACAGCCGGTCGGGGAAGTGCACCGCCTGCAGGGTCTGGGTCATGATCACGTAGTCGAAGGATTGCTTGTCAAAGTCACTCAGCCCCTGGTCCAGGTCGCGCTGGATCACCGGGATACCGCTGCGCACGCACTGGATGATGTTCTGCTCGTCGATCTCCAGGCCGTAGCCCTCCACGCCGCGTTCGTCGCGCAGCAGTTGGAGCAGGGTGCCGTCGCCGCAACCCAGGTCGAGCACCCGGGAGCCGGGTTCGATCCACTCCTTGATGATGGCGATGTCGGGACGCAGACTCATGGCGTCCTCCCCTCGTCCGCAATGCCATCCATGTAGGCGCGCAGCACCTCCATGTAGTAGTCGATGGGCATGAGAAAGGCGTCGTGACCCAGGGAGGCCTCCACCTCGGCGTAGCTGACGTGGCGCTTTGCATCCACCAGCGCCTTGACGATCTCCTTCGAACGGGCGGGGGAGAAACGCCAGTCGCCGGTAAAGGAGACCACCAGAAAGCTGGCCTTGATGCGCCGGAAGGCGGCCGCCAGATCATTGCCGTAGGCGCTGGCGGGATCGAAATAGTCCAGCGCCTTGGTCATTAGCAGATAGGTGTTGGCGTCGAAGCGGTCCACGAAGGACTCGCCCTGATGACGCAGATAGCTCTCCACCTGGAACTCCACGCTGAAGTTGTAGTTGAACCGCCCCTCGCGCAGCTCGCGGCCGAACTTGGCTCGCATGGCGTCGTCGGAGAGATAGGTGATGTGGCCCAGCATGCGCGCCAGCATGAGGCCGCGGCGCGGGACCGCGTTCCGTTCATAGAAGTGTCCGCCGTGGAAGTCGGGGTCGGACAGAATCGCCTGCCGCGCCACTTCGTTGAAACCGATGTTCTGCGCCGACAGCCGGGGCGCGGCGGCGATCACCAGCGCGTGGCGCACCTCGTCCGGATAGTCGATGGTCCACTGCAGCGCCTGCATGCCGCCCAGGCTGCCGCCGATCACCGCCGCCCACTGTTCGATGCCGAGGGCAAGCATCAGGGCGTGCTGGCTCTTCACCCAGTCCTTGACCGTGACGATGGGGAAGTCGGGGCCGTAAAACTTGCCGGTGGCCGGATTGATGGTGTTGGGTCCAGTGGAGCCCTTGCAGCCGCCGAGGTTGTTGGGGCAGACGATAAAGAACTTGTTGGTATCAAAAGGTTTGCCGGGACCAATGCAGGCGTCCCACCAGCCGGGCTTGGCGTCCTCCGGGCTGTGGTAGCCTGCGGCGTGATGGTCACCCGACAGGGCATGACAGATCAGCACCGCATTGCTGCGCTCCGCATTCAGTTCGCCGTAGGTCTCATAGGCCAGCTCATAGCCGGGCAGGGTGTGACCGCAATCGAGGTCGATGGGGTCATCGAAACGGCGTGTTTGCGGTACGACCAGACCGACGGAGTCAGCGGGATAGGATTCGGGCATCGGGCGTTTGTTGTGCTGAAGTGATACGTTATTAGGATTGAAAACAACCGCTTATATTACGCCCTATCCAGGTCGATGGGTAGCTTGGACGGGGCCTGGATGCGCACCAGCTTGTTGCGCGCCGTCTGTCCCACCTCCAGGGTCACTTGCGTACGTTTGACGCCGAAGCTCTTGCAGAGAAAGCGGATCAGGTGGTCGTTGGCCTTGCCCTCCACGGGCGGCGCCGTGATGCGCACCTTGTAGTGGTCGCCGTGGGGGGCGACGAACTCATCCCGTTTGGAGCGGGGCTGCACCCGCAGGGAGAGCAGCAGGTCGTCCCCTTCCCAGCGGTACCAAGTGTCCATCAAGACAGTAGGATAGTGAACAGGTCCCGCAGGGGGCGCACTAATAGCATCTTGAGCAGCACCAGCCCGACCATCACCACCATGGGCGAGAGGTCAAGTCCGCCCATGGGCGGGATCAGCCGCCGCGCCGGGCGCAGCAGGGGATCGGTAATGGCGTGCAGCAGGCCGATGGCGGGATTGTAGCCGCCGGGATTGACCCAGCTCAGGATCACCTGGATCAGGATGGCGAACAGGAAGACGTTGATCGCCAGGTCCAGCAGTTCTGGTATAGCCAAACCAAACGCCATAAGGGGAGTAACGGGCAGGGCGGCGATCCAGATGATCAACAGCAGTTCGATGCCCTGCAGCAGCCACATCAGGAGCAGGGAGGCGAAATCGATCCCCCCCAGCCCGGGAATGATACGGCGGATGGGGCGCAGTACAGGGGTGGTGATCTTGACGATGAACTGGGAGACGGGGTTGTAGAAGTCGGCCCGCACCAGTTGCAGCAGGAAGCGCAGCATCACCGCCAGGATATAGGCCCCGAACAGGATCTGGATCAGGAACACTAGTGCATCGCTGAAATAACCGCCGCCCATCAGCGGTCTCCCAGCATTTCGGAGAGTTCCACGGAGCGGTCCCGGGCGTCGGCCAGGGCCTGCTTGAACAGTTCGCGCAGTTTACCCTCCTCCAGAGTCCGCAACGCCCGTTCGGTGGTGCCGCCGGGGGAGGTGACCCGCTCGCGCAGGGTGGCCGGGCCTTCGCTGCTCTCCATGGCCATGCGTGCGGCGCCGAGGGCGGTCTGCAGGGTCAGCAGGCGGGCGCTGTCGTCGGCGATCCCCATGGCCTTCGCCGCCTCCTCCATGGCCTCCATAATCAAAAAGAAATAGGCGGGGCCGCTGCCGGACAGGGCGGTGACCGCGTCCATCAGCGCCTCATCCTCCACCCAGCGGGTGATGCCCACCGCGCGCAGGATGGACTCGGCCAGGTCTTTCTCCTCATCGGAGACCCCCGCCGCGGCGTGCAGCACCGTGGCCCCGGTCTGGATCATGGCCGGGGTGTTGGGCATGGTGCGCACTAGGGCCACATCACCGCCCAGCCACGCCAACAGATGGGCTTCACGCACGCCCGCGGCGATGGAGATCACCAGCGGCTTGCGCGCTTGGAGCGCATCGGCGATGCCGCGCGCCACGGTTTCCAGCACCTGGGGCTTCACCGCCAGCACCACCACATCGGCGCGCTGCACCGCCTCGGTGTTGTCGCTGGTAATGCGGATGCCCGTGCGCGCCGCCAGGTTGGAGAGCTTCTCGCCATCGGGGTCGCTGGCCCAGATGTGGCCGGGATCGTAGCCGTCCGCCACCAGGCCGCCGATCAGGCTGGCCGCCATGTTGCCGCAACCGATAAAGACCAGGGTCTTTTTTGACATGTCAGTAATGGTTTTCAAAATTTGGTTCCGTTACTTAAGGATAGTGATGTGCGGAATGATAGCAAAAGATGTGGGTGGCCCCATCCATTCCGGGGTGGTTTCTGCCCAGATGATCGCCGTGGGCCTTGCATCAAAATGCTGAGCCACGGAGATCACGGAGGTCACAGAGATGGCTAGACAGAATGTCTCCGTGCGCTCTGTGTCCTCCGTGGTGAAAAAGCGGACCCTAATCAACAGATGAAGACCTGTAGGATCTCTGGTCGCCCAGGAGTTTTTTAAGCCTGGTTTCTGGGGCCGAAGATGGCGGTGCCCACGCGCACGATGGTGGCGCCTTCGGCGATGGCCGCCTCCAGGTCGTCGGACATGCCCATGGAGAGGGTCTCCAGCGGGAGTTCGGGAGTGGCGAGTTGGTCGCGGAGTTCCCGCAGCATCCTGAAAGGTCCACGCTGCTGTTCCAGATCCATGGCGGGGGCGGGGATGGTCATGAGGCCGCGCAGGCGCAGGCGGGGCAGGCGCTGGATCTCGGCGATCAGCTCCGCGCTCTCTTCCAGGGCGACGCCCCCCTTGCTCTCTTCCAGGTCCACGTTGACCTGCAGGCAGATGTTGAGGGGCGGCAAGTTTTCCGGGCGCTGGTCGTTGAGGCGACGGGCCTTTTTCAGCGAGTCCACGCTATGCACCCAGTGGAAGTGCTCGGCGATGGGCCGGGTCTTGTTGCTCTGGATGCGGCCGATGAAGTGCCATTCCATGGGCTGGTCTTTGAGCTGCTGGATCTTCTCCAGGGCCTCCTGCAAATAGCTCTCGCCGAAGCGTTGCTGTCCCGCCGCCACCGCCTGCCGTATTTCCTCGGCGCTGCGGGTCTTGCTCACCGCGAGCAGTTGCACGGAGCCGGGGTCGCGGCCGTAACGCGCCGCCGCGGCTTCGATGCGCTGGCGTACGGTGCTTAGATGGTCCTGGATCGAGGTGTCCATAGTCGGTCTGTCGGCTCGTCTATACTCTTTTGCGTACCGCCCCGGAGCAAAGGGTACGGATATTAGATCAGAAACATGATAGTTTTGGGTTAATAATAGTAACGATTTCCTGTCGAGAGGTCTTGGATGGATATTACTGAACTGCTTGCCTTCAGCGTAAAACACAACGCTTCCGACCTGCATCTGTCCGCCGGGCTGCCGCCCATGATCCGCGTGGATGGCGACATACGCCGTATCAATGTCCCGGCGCTGGAGCACAAGGAGGTGCATGCGCTGGTCTACGACATCATGAACGACAAGCAGCGCAAGGATTACGAGGAGTTTATGGAGACCGACTTCTCCTTCGAGATCCCCGGCCTGGCCCGTTTCCGTGTCAACGCCTTCAATCAGGACCGCGGCGCCAGCGCGGTGTTTCGTACCATTCCCTCCAAGGTGCTGACCCTGGATGAGCTGGGTTGCCCCGAGATCTTCAAACAGATCGTGGATGTGCCGCGCGGCTTGGTGCTGGTGACCGGTCCTACCGGTTCTGGTAAATCCACCACCCTGGCGGCGATGATGGATTACAAGAATGATAGCGAGTACGGCCACATCCTCACCATTGAAGACCCCATCGAATTTGTGCACCAGAGCAAGAAGTGTCTGATCAACCAGCGCGAGGTGCACCGCGATACCCTGGGCTTCGCGGAGGCGTTGCGTTCAGCCCTGCGTGAAGACCCGGACATCATTCTGGTGGGCGAGTTGCGTGACCTGGAGACCATCCGCCTGGCCCTGACCGCGGCCGAGACGGGGCATCTGGTGTTCGGCACCCTGCACACCAGTTCCGCGGCCAAGACCATCGACCGTATCATCGACGTGTTCCCCGCCGGGGAGAAGTCCATGGTGCGCTCCATGTTGTCCGAATCCCTGCGCGCGGTAATCGCCCAGACGCTGATGAAGAAGATCGGCGGCGGCCGTACCGCGGCCTGGGAGATCATGGTGGGCACCCCCGCCATCCGTAACCTGATCCGCGAGGACAAGGTGGCGCAGATGTACTCCGCCATCCAGACCGGGCAGGCGGTGGGCATGCAGACTCTCGACCAGCATCTGCAGGAGCTGGTGAAACGGGGCATGATCAGCCGCCAGGATGCGGCTACCAAGGCGGCGGATAAGAATCTGTTCAGCGCTCAATAGGCGGTATGCCCGCGCTACGGCGGGGTTAACAACGGGTAGGATTGAATTATGGACTTTAACAATCTGTTGAAGCTGGTGATGGAGAAGCAGGCGTCGGACCTGTTCATCACCGTAGGTATGCCGCCCTCCATCAAGGTGAACGGCCGTATTACCCCGGTATCCAAGGCCAAGTTGACGGGGGATCAGACCGAGGAGCTGGTAACCAGCCTCATGTCGCCGGCGCAGCGCGAGGAGTTCGTCAACACCAAGGAGTGCAACTTCGCGGTGGGTGCGAAAGGGGTCGGCCGTTTCCGCGTCAGCGCCTTTATCCAGCGCGATTCGGTGGGCATGGTGCTGCGGCGGATCGAAAACCAGATTCCCGGGATTGAGGAGTTGAATCTACCGCCCATCATCAAGGATCTGGCCATGACCAAGCGGGGGCTGGTGATCTTCGCCGGCGCCACCGGCACCGGCAAATCCACCTCACTGGCGGCGATGCTGGGGCATCGCAACCAGCACAGCACCGGCCACATTGTCACCATTGAGGACCCCATCGAGTTCACCCATAACCATGCCGGCTGCATCGTCACCCAGCGCGAGGTGGGGGTGGATACCGAGTCCTACGAAATCGCATTGAAAAACACCCTGCGCCAGGCGCCGGATGTGATCCTGATCGGCGAGGTGCGCAGCCGCGAGACCATGCAGCACGCCATTGCTTTCGCCGAGACCGGCCATCTCTGCATTACCACACTGCACGCCAACAACGCCAACCAGGCGCTGGACCGCATTATCAACTTCTTCCCGGAAGACCGGCACGGCCAGATCTTTATGGATCTCTCCCTGAATCTGCGCGCTATCGTGGCCCAGCAGTTGATCCGGCGGCCGGACGGAAGAAGCCGCCGGCCGGTGACGGAGATCCTGCTCAATACCCCCCTGGCGGCGGACCTGATCCGCAAGGGGGCGGTTCATAAACTGAAGGAGCTGATGAAGAACTCCACCGAGCAGGGGATGATGACCTTCGACCAGGCGCTGTTCAGTCTCTACCAGGAGGGCGAGATCACCTACGACGACGCCATCCTGCACGCCGACTCCGCCAACGAGGTGCGGCTTATGATCAAGCTGGGGTATGGCGAGGTGGACAAATACTCAGAGGAGATGGATCGGGTTTCCCTCATGAGCGAGGATGCCTACCCGGGAAAGACCTGATCCGCGTTGAACACCGGGCCGTCCACGCAGACCCGTTTCATGGCGGTGCCGTGGCCGGTCTCCACCGGCACCACGCAACCGGCGCAGCCGCCCACCCCGCAGGCCATGAACTCCTCCAGCGACACCTGACAGGGGAGGCCGTATTCACGCGCCAGCTTGCTTACCGCCTCTAGCATGGGGTGGGGGCCGCAGCTGTAGATGGCCACTTTCGAACGTGTCTCCTCGTCCAGGGCGTCCAGCCAACGGCGCGCCAGGTCGGTGACGAAACCCCGGAAGCAGCCGTCAAAATCCTGCAGGCTGGCCAGCCGGCTCGGCACCCCCCACTCCTCCAGCAGCGGCATGGCGGCCGAGAACTCCGGCCCTATCCCCGCGACCGGAAGATTGGACGGGCGGCTCTGAAAGGGGAACGGCACCTCGGAGCCCAGGATGACAAAGGGCCGCAGGGTCGGGTCATGACGCAAAGCTTCCGCCAGGAACACCATGGGCGGCATGCCCACGCCGCCGCCGATCAGCAGGGGCCGGGGCCGGTCCGGGTCCGGTTGAAAAGGTTTTCCAATGGGTCCCAGCAGGCTGAGCCGGTCGCCCACTTTCCGCTGGGCCAGCAGCCGGGTGCCTTCCCCCACCACCTTGTACAGCAGTTCCACCCACCCCTCTTCGGCCGAGCGGCGCATAAGCGACAGGGGGCGGCGCATGGGGCGCTGGGGATCGCACTGGAGATGCACGAAATTGCCCGCCTTGGCGTGACGGGCGCACTCGGGGGCCTGCAGCCGCAGCAGCTGCTGTGCTCCCGCGAAGGCCTGCTGGGAGAGGATCTCCGCCTGCTCCAGAAAGATGGTGCCGCGGTGAGATTTGCCGGCGCCGGACATCAGCGTTGAAAAACGAGCCTGCCCTGCAGCAGGGTATGGGTCACCCGGCCGTTGAACTGCCAGCCGAGAAAGGGGGTGTTGCGGCCGTTGCTGACCATGGCGTCCGGGGTGAGGGTCCAGGGCTCGTCCGGGTGGAAAATACAGATGTCCGCCGCAGCGCCGACGCCCAGGCGGCCCAGGGGCAGTCCCAGGATATCCGCCGGGCCGCAGGTGAGGCGGGCGATGGCGTCCGGCAGGGAGAGCACTCCGTCCTCCACCAGTTTCAGGGTCAGGGGCAGCAGCGTCTCCAGGGCCGAGATACCCGGCGCGGTGGAGGGGAAGGGGGCCTTCTTGGCGTCCGCTTCATGGGGCTGATGGTCGGAGCAGATGGCGCCGATGACCCCTTCCGCCACCCCCCGGCGCAGCAGGTCGCGGTCGGTGAGGCTGCGCAGGGGCGGGATTACATGGCAGTTGCTGTCGAAACTGCTCAGGTCCATCTCGGTGAGGTGGAGTTGATGCGCCGATACGTCCGCGCTGATGGGCAGCCGGTCCGCACGCGCGCGCCGGACCATCTTCGCCGCCTCGGCGCTGGAGAGGCCGCGGAAGTGGATGTGGCAACCGGTCTGGGCCGCCAGGGCCGTGTCCCGCGCCACCGCCACGGTCTCCGCGGCCACCGGGATGCCGGGCAGGCCGAGGCGGCTGCTGACGGGGCCTTCGTGGGCGCAGCCGCCATCCCGCAAGGCAAAGTCCTCCGGGGGCATAAAAACGGTAATGTCATAGGTGGCGGCGTACTCCAGGGCGCGTCGCTCTACCAGGGTGTTGACCAGGGGACGGCGGCCGTTGCTCATGGCGGCGCAGCTGGCCTCTTTCAGGGCCGCCATCTCCGCCAGTTCCTCGCCCCGCAGTCCCTTGGTGAGGGCGCCGATGGGCAGCACCCGCGCCTTGCCGATGCGCTCCGCCCGCCGGTAGATGAGGGTGGCCACCGCCGGGGTGTCGATCACCGGGTCGGTATCGGGCGGGCAGCATATGGTGGTGACGCCGCCGGCCGCGGCGGCGGCGGTCTCACTGGCGAGGGTGGCCTTATGTTCCAGGCCCGGCTCCCGCAGGTGGGCGCACAGGTCCACCAGTCCGGGGCAGACCACCAGCCCGCTGGCGTCGATGGTGTCATCGGGTTCGAAACCGGCCGGGGCCTGGCCCACGCCACTAACCACGCCGTCGCTGATATAGAGGTCCAGGGTGTCGTCGATGCCGTTGCCGGGGTCCAGCAGGCGGCCGTTGCTGATCCGCAGGTTGCTCATGACCACTTCCTCCCGGGCGGGGCCATCCCCATGGTCATGGACATGACCGCCATGCGCACGGCGATGCCGAAGCTCACCTGCTGCAGGATGACCGAGCGCGGGCCGTCCGCCACCTGAGAGTCCATCTCCACGCCGCGGTTGATGGGACCCGGGTGCATGACGATGGCGTCCGGCTTGGCGGTCCGCAGACGCGCCTCGGTGAGGCCGAAGAGCTGGAAGTATTCGTGTTCGCTGGGGAGCAGGGCGCTGCCCATGCGCTCTCTCTGCAGGCGCAGCATAATGATGACGTCCGTATCCGCGATGCCCTGTTCCAGGTCGTTATAGACCTTGACTCCGAGGGTCCCGGCGTCGGCCGGGATCAGGGTGTTGGGCGCGATGATGCGCACCTCCGCCGCGCCCAGGGTATTGAGGGCCAGGATCTGGGAGCGCGCCACCCGGGAGTGCAGGATGTCGCCCACGATGGCCACTTTGAGGCCGGCGAACTCCTTTTTGTGGCGGCGGATGGTGAACATGTCCAGCATCGCCTGGGTGGGGTGTGAGTGACGCCCGTCGCCGCCGTTGATGACGCTGATGTGGGGCGCCGCATGTTCGGCGATAAAGTGGGCCGCCCCGCTGTCGTGGTGACGAACCACGAACATATCCACATGCATGGCTTCCAGGTTGCGCAGGGTGTCGAGCAGGGTCTCGCCCTTGGAGGTGGAGGAGGCGTTCACGTTAAGGCTCAGCACATCGGCGGAGAGCCGCTTGGCCGCCAGTTCAAAGGTGGTGCGGGTGCGGGTGCTGGTCTCGAAAAAGAGATTGGTGATCACCTTGCCGCGCAGCAGCGGGACCTTTTTCACCGTCCGCTCGGAGACGCCGGTGAAAGACTCGGCGGTATCCAGGATCTCGGTGAGGAGTTCCCGGCTCAGGCCATCGATGGAAAGGAAGTGGCGAAGACGCCCATCTTCGTTGAGTTGTATTTTTGCGTTATAGGCAGTGGTGCTCACGCAAAGGCAGCCTGAAGTCCTGAAATGAAAAAACTCGGGTTAGTATAATCGTTCAGCGTCCGTGGCTCCATGCTCATTGCGCTTCCCGCGCCTCTTTTTTTGTATTGCCAATGATCAGCTTCAAGGGTTCCGGGCCGGTGAGGGTGATGTGCTGGGTCAGGCTCAGGGCCGGGCGCACCCCCACCACGTTGGGCTGGATGGGCAGTTCGCGGCCGCTGCGCTCCACCAGGGTTACTAGGGAGATGGAGGCGGGACGGCCGTAATCGAACAGTTCGTTCATGGCGGCGCGGATGGTGCGGCCGGTCTGCAGCACATCGTCCACCAGGATGATGTGGCGGTCATCCACATCATAGGGAACGGAGGAGGGGCGCACCTCCGGATTCATGCCGATGCGGGTGAAGTCGTCCCGGTAGAAGGAGATGTCCAGGCTCCCCAGCGGCTCTTCCAACTCCAGCAGTTCATGCAGCCGCTGCGCCAGCCACACCCCGCCGGTATGAATGCCGATCATCAGCGGCCGGGTGGTCTGCTGTATCTCCAAGCGCGTTCTCAGGGCCTGGGCCATGCCGTCGATCAGTTCGTCGATCTCCGGGCTTTGCATGTAGATTTTATTGCTCATGTAACCAGGTTTCCAAAATCAGTTTCGCCGCCACCGCGTCCAGTTCTTCGATCCGTTTCGGTTTCCTTAGATAATCGCGCCTCGCCTCGATAGAGGTCAACCGCTCATCCACCAGATGCACCGGCAGATGATAGCGCCCCTCCAGTTGCCTTGCGAAGCGCCGGGCCCGGGGGGCGGGTTCCGCCTCGCTGTCGTCCATGTTGTAGGGGATGCCCACCACCAGCGCATCCGGTTCCCAGGTCTCGATCAGCCGGGTGATGCCATCCCAGTCCGGCCGCTGCTGTACGGCGCGCAGCGTCTCCAGGGGCGAGGCGGTGCCGGTCAGGGTCTGGCCCACCGCCACGCCGATCTTGGCGGGTCCGAAGTCAAAACCCAGGAGGGTGCCCATGGGTCAGGCGTGCCCCACCTCGGGCGAGATCAGGTCGAGGTCCACGCCCAGCAGCCGGGCCGCCGCGTGCCAGCGCTCTTCCGCGGGCAGGTGAAACAGGATCTGTGCATCGGCCGGGCCGCTGAGCCAACTGTTTTCCGAGATCTCGCGCTCCAGCTGGCCCCGGCCCCAGCCGGCATAACCCAGGGCGATCAGGTGCTCCTTTGGGCCGTCGCCGATGGCGATGGAGCGCAGGATGTCGCGCGAGGTGGTGATGCTGATCTGCGGGGTGATCTGCAGGGTGGAGTCCCAACTGCGCTCGCCGCTGTGCAGTACGAAGCCGCGTTCCGGCTGTACCGGTCCGCCGATGTAGATGATCTCTTCGCCGCTCTCCCCCTCCGCGCCCGTGATCTCCAGTTGCGGCAGGATGTCGTTCAGCCGCAGATCCATGGCGCGGTTGACCACGATGCCCATGGCGCCCTGTTCGTTGTGCTCGCAGATGTAGGTGACGGTGCGGGAGAAGTTCGAATCCTCCAAGCTGGGCATGGCGATAAGAAAATGATCGGTCAGGTTGGTGTTTTGTTCCATGCGAGTAGTATCCGGGTCTGTCCGGCCGGCCGCAACCGTTCCCGTCCAATCCACGGACGGTGAAGCAATCATCCGCGAGAGCCATGGTCATTGGGGGCAAGATCGCATGTGAAGGCCTTAACCACAGGGGACACAGAGGTTCACAGAGAAAATTATTAACAAAGCCTCTGTGCTTCCCTGTGACCCCTGTGGTGAAAGTGAAGCCCGGATGGCAGGTAATCACCCTCCGTAATCTCTGTGGCAAAGAGATCTTTCGCAAACAAGGTCATCGGTGCCGGATAGAAAATTGCTGCTTATTTGGAGAGCAGTCGGTTATTGCTCTGGAACTGCCAGGTGCGGGTGATGTCGAGGATGTCGGTCTCTTCCCGGATCTCCGTGGGAAAAGGGGCGTAGGGGGCCGCCAGCCGGACGATGCGGATGGCGGCGTCGTCCAGCAGCTTGTGGCCGGAGGAACGTATGATCTGGACATCCGAGATGGTCCCGTCGGGGTTCAGGGAGACGCGCATCATCAGGTTTCCATAGAGCTTCTGCCGCTTGGCCTCGTCCGGATAGTTGAGGTTGCCGATGCGTTCCACCTTGCGCCGCCAGGCGTCCAGATAGTTGGTGTATTTGTACTCGCGGGTGGCGGCGCTGATGCCTTTGCGCCGCGGACGGTGGGCGTAGGCCTCCATCTGCCGGTCCAGCTCGGCGGTCATCCGGGCGATCTCCTGATTGGCGCTGGCCATCAGCTCGGTGGTGTTCAGCCTTTTGGTGGGCGTGGGCCGCGGCGTGTCCGGGGTGATGGAGGCCTTGCGGGATGTTTGTTGCGTACTGGCAATAACCGGCCGTTCGGTGGGCGGCTCCGGCTCGGAGGGTACGCTGGCGGGCCGGTTTTCCCCCACCGGCTTTTCCGTGCTCTTCAGGGTCGGTATGGGGGTCTGGGTCTTGGGGCGCACCACCTTCTCTGCGTTGCCGCTGCCCAGCTGGCTGGTCTGGGCCAGGAAGTCGGCATCTTCGGTATTCGTTTCGTTGGTCCGGTTCTGCACCACCATGATCTCCAGGGTGCGATCGGGCGGCAGGATTCGGGGATTGCCCATGGTAAAGGTGACGCCGAGGATGAATACCGCGTGTGCCACGGTGGCGAAAAAGAGGGTGATTCCCAGCCGGTCGAAGGCGCTGAAGGTGGCGGTGCTCATGGGCGGCCGTCGCTCCTGTCCTGGGAGCCGGTCTCCTTCAGCGGCGGACTGATGCGGATCGGGTGCTCTTCGTTCAGCAGTTGCAGACGCTCCCGCATGGCTGGATTCATGTGCAGGGTTCCTTCGGAATCGATCAGTAATACATACCGCATTCCCATATTTTGCGCCACCTCATACCACTGCTCCGGACCGGCGATAAAGAGTGCGGTGGCCGCCGCGTCCGCCGCCACCGCGTTGTGGTGCAGCACGGTGACCGAGGCGGTGCCAGTGGCGGGATAGCCGGTACGGGGATCGATGATGTGGTGATAGCGCCGCCCCTCCCAGGTGAAGTTGCGTTCGTAGTCGCCGGAGGTGAATACGCTTTCGTCGCCTCTCACATCCACGGAGCCGATCACCCCCTTGCCGCTGGCGTCGCGGATGGCGATGCGCCAGGGGCGGTCGCCCCGGGAGCCGATGGCGCGCAGGTCGCCGCCGGCATTGAGGATGGCGTTCTCCACCCCGAGTTCCCGCAGGTGTTCGATGGCGAGGTCGATGCCGTAGCCCTTGCCGAAGGCGCCGAAGTCCAGCTTCACCGCCGGGTTGGTGCCGCGCAGGGTGATGCCGTCCACCAGGATGTCGTCCATGCGCGGATTCTGTTGCAGCAGTTCCGCGATCCGCTCTTGGGTCGGCGGTTGGTGGCCGGCGGGGTCGTTGCTGTGAAAGCCCCAGGCGTCGATCAGTTGGCCGATGGCCGGATTGAACAGGTGGCCGCTGGCGCTGGAGAGCTCCTTGCCCAGTTTGATCAGGACCAGAATGGAGGGCGGCGCGGAGAAGGGCTTGTCCTCTTGCAGCAGCCGGTTGACCCGCCCCAGGGGGCCCGGGTCCCAGGCGTGCCAGGCATGGTGCATCTCGGCGAAGTCCTGTTCGATGGCGGCGGTGACCTCTTCCGCCCGCTCCTGAGAAAGGCCGGAGACGGTCAGGTCCACCAGGGTGCCGAAGGCGAGAAAGCGGGTGGTGATCGGCTCCGGCCGGCTGCAACTGCCGAGCAGCAGCGGTAGCAGCAGGAGCCAGATAATGTTTCGAATTCGGCGCAGGGCGGTCATGGTTGGATTTCGGCCTCGATCCGGTCCATGAGTTGGGCGCTGATGTTGAGACCGAACTGGGCGTCCAGTTCCCGGATGCAGGTGGGACTGGTCACGTTGATCTCCGTCAGGTAATCGCCGATCACATCCAGTCCGGCGAACAGGATGCCGCGTTTGCGAAGCTCGGGTCCCACCTGTTGCGCGATCCAGATATCCCTCTCCGACAGGGGGATGCCCTTGCCGGTTCCTCCCGCGGCGAGGTTGCCCCGGAACTCGCCCGCCTTTGGGATGCGGGCCAGGGCGTAGGGGACCGGCTCGCCGTCCACCATCAGGATGCGCTTGTCCCCCTCTGTGATCTGCGGCAGGAAACGCTGGACCATGGTGTATTTACGGCCGCGGTCGGTGAGGGTCTCGATGGTGACATTGGTGTTCAGATCCCCTTGCTGCAGCCGGAATATGGAGCTGCCGCCCATGTCGCCGAGGGGCTTGAGGATGACCTCACGCTGCTCCTCCAGAAAATCCAGAATCTGTTGCTGGCTGCGGGTGACCAGCGTGGGCGCGCAGCAGTGGGGGAACCAGGCGGTGAACAGTTTTTCGTTGGCGTCGCGCAGGCTCCGCGGCCGGTTGACGACCAGGGTTCCCCGGGCTTCCGCCTGTTCCAGAAGATAGGTGGTGTAGACATACTCCATGTCAAAGGGGGGGTTCTTGCGCATCAGGATGGTGTGCAGCGCCTCCAGGGGCGCGGTGCGTTCGGCGCTGAAGCGGAACCATCCGGCCGCGTCGTCCGTTACCTCCAGCCGCCGCATGCGGGCGTGGCTGCGGCCGTCGCGCAGGAACAGGTCGGCCTGCTCCATATACCAGAGCTCCCAGCCACGGGATTGCGCCTCCAGTAGCATGGCGAATGTGCTGTCTTTATAGATGGTGATGGACCGGATCGGGTCCATCACCACGCCCAGGGAAATAGTCATGGCGGAATCATACCCGAATTGGGCGTAGAATTGTGTGGAAACAGGAAGCGCCAGGTTGAGGAAAACCGGCAAAATGTTCCAGTATGATCAGTAGTTTGTTGCAACAATTTAAGTCAGTTGTTATTGTTAGAAAATACCCCCAATTCCGGATGTTCGCAGGGGTTGGGCCGGGGTGGTAACCTACGCCGCACGGAACCCGCCTGCGAACATACGCTGAGGAGCAATAGAACGGCGATGAATGATAATAGCGACATCTCCGGCCTCAAAGTGATGGTCATTGACGACAGTAAGACCATCCGCAGAACCGCAGAGAGCCTCCTGAAAAAAGAGGGCTGCGAAGTCATTACGGCGATGGATGGATTCGAGGCGCTGGCCATGATTGCGGATAACCATCCGGACCTGATCTTCGTGGATATCATGATGCCCCGCCTGGACGGCTACCAGACCTGCGCCCTGATCAAGAATAACGATGAGTTCAAAAGTACCCCGGTGATCATGCTGACCAGCAAGGACGGCCTGTTTGATCGCGCCCGTGGCCGGATTGTCGGCTCGGAACGGTATTTGACGAAACCCTTTACCAAGGACGAACTGCTGTCCGCCATCCGGCAGTTTACGGTCAAAGCCGCGTGAGCGGGGCGTGATGCCGCCTGGGGCGGTTTCGGGGTGCGGTCGTGATCAGGAGCCGTCCCGTATGGATTGTTAATGGCGTTTGATATGCCGTATTTGATCGGCCCTGCATGGGATGTGGTAAAAGAGATTATGGTGGCCCTGATTTTTTATCAGAGCTTCCGTGGGTAGGATGTTTCGTCGAACTTAGCTTGGGGAAAATTAAGGTATGGAACGAACGATTCTCATTGTTGAAGACTCTCCGACTGAAATGCATATATTGAAGGGGATTCTTGCGGAAGGGGGCTTTAATGTCCTGACCGCTGAAAACGGTGAGCAGGGAATCGAGCTGGCGCGCAGCGAAAAGCCGGCGCTCATTCTGATGGATGTAGTGATGCCGGGAATGAACGGTTTCCAGGCCACCCGCCAGTTGAGTAAAGACCCGGAGACGGCCGGTATCCCGGTAATCATGGTGACCACCAAAGACCAGGAGACGGACAAGATGTGGGGTATGCGGCAGGGAGCGAGCGCCTATCTGGTCAAGCCGGTGAAGGCGCCGGAACTGCTCGGCAAGGTTCGGGAACTGCTCGGCGAATAGACAGGATGGCGAGTAGCGAATCCAGAGAACTGCTAAACCTGCTGCTGGACATCGAAAACCGGTCCCGGCAGTACGGTACCCGTCTGACCCTCGAAGAGGAGGCCAAGGGGACCTGGGAAGGGGTGCTCTTCAGGGTGGCCGGAGAACAGCTGGTCGCGCCCTTGAACGAAGTGAAAGAGATCCTGAATTTTCCCGCCGTCGTCTCCTCGGTCCCCGGCGCAAAGGAGTGGGTGCGCGGAGTGGCCAACGTTCGCGGCACCCTGTTGCCGATTATCGATCTGCAGGTCTTTCTCGGCGGAAGCGCCCTTGCCGCGGGGGAGCGGTCGCGAATACTGGTGATCGACTGCGAAGGATTGTTTGCCGGTTTGATGGTGGGTGATGTGGTAGGGATGAGGCACTTTGAGGACCAGGATTTTAGCGCGGATGGTATCGACGCGGGTTCCATCAACAACTATATCCAGGGCGGATTTCATGTGGACGGGGCCCGGTGGCCGGTGTTCAGCATTCAAACACTGGTGGAGGATCCGGTGTTTCAGGTCGCGGCGGCCTAGCCAACAAGGGGTCGGCAAGGAGAACATGCCGTGTGGCGTTTAAATAACAAACTCTTTCGGGAGATTTGAAAAAATGAAAATCGGATTTGGGAAAGCTAGTGGAGCGGGAACAGGCAGTGCGGTACTCGCCTTATCGGCTGGTTTTGTCGCGGCAATCCTTGCCGCGCTTATTGTCTTTATTCATGTCTCTAACCGGGAAGAGTACGAAGAAGAGTACCTTGTGCGGGCCTCGGAACTGAGGGTGGTGTCGGAACGAATCGCCAAATTCGGTCTTTCCGCCGCGGCGGGTGACGAGGAGGCCTTTCCCCAGCTTGCCCAATCGGAACGCACCTTCGAACAATATCTGCATGAGCTGCGCAATGGCGGTGATAATTTTCCGCCTATTCCTGGAGAACTGGGGGATAAGATTAAGAAATTGAACGCCGCATGGATGCAGCTGCGTGGCAACGCGGACGACATTATCTCCAACCGCGACGCGGTTATATCGGTGCGGGAAGAGATCCGCCTGATTGCCAACGCCCTGCCGCAGCTGCAGGAGCTGTCACAGGAGACGGTGGAGCGGCTGGCGCGGGTGAACGCGGAGCGTGACCATCTGTCCGCGGCGTCCCGGCTGGTAATGCTTGCCCAGCGTATCGACAAGAACAGTTCCCGCGTGCTGGCGGGCGGTGAGGTTACCGCCGGCGCCATCGACCAGTTCAGCCGGGATGTGGATGAGTTCGGCCGTATTGTTAAGGCATTTCAGGAAGGCAGCCGGGAGATGAAGCTGAACCGGGTGCAGGACACCTCGGTACGCGCCAAGCTGCGTGAACTGGATACCGTTTTTGAAACCACCAATGAGCACGCCAACCAGATTATCGCCCTGATTTCCCGGCTGCTGCCGGCCTTGGAGGCCGCCAGCACGATTGTGGGAACCTCCAATGATGTGAGTGATGCCGCCGGTCAGGTGATCGCCGGTTTGGATGAGCAGCCGGGCCGTTGGTCGCTGCTAGGACTGAAAGCGGGTCCCGGCATGGTGGCGCTGTTCGTCATCATCGCCGGTATTCTGTTCGCGATCCGGGGCTACCTGGTGCTGACGGAAGCCCGGGCCCGGGAACAGAACGTCAAGAAACAGAACGAGCGGAACCAGCGCGCCATTTTGACCCTGCTGGATGAAATGGGCGACCTGGCCGACGGTGACCTGACGGTGACCGCCACGGTAACGGAAGATGTGACCGGCGCCATCGCCGACTCCATTAACTATGCGGTGGAGGCGCTGCGCACCCTGGTAACCGCCATCAACGATACCTCCGCCAAGGTATCGAGTTCCGCTCAGGAGAGCCGGGCCACCGCCATGCATCTGGCGGAGGCGAGTGAGCATCAGGCGGAGCGGATCTCCTCCGCTACCCACGCGATCAAGAAGATGGCAAAAGCTATCGACCAGATGTCTGCCGACGCGGGGGGGTCCGCGGACGTTGCCAAGCACTCGGTTGAAGTGGCGGGCAAGGGCGCGGATACGGTGCGCCGTACCATCCTCGGCATGGACACCATCCGCGAGCAGATTCAGGACACCTCGAAACGAATCAAACGCCTGGGTGAAAGTTCCCAGGAGATCGGGGATATCGTGGAGATCATTGAGGACATTGCCGATCAGACCAACATTCTGGCCTTGAACGCGGCCATGCAGGCGGCCATGGCCGGTGAGGCAGGCCGCGGCTTCGCGGTGGTGGCCGACGAAGTGCAGCGCCTGGCGGAACGTTCGGGTAACGCCACCAAGCAGATTGAGGCGCTGGTCAAGACCATTCAGGCGGACACCAACGAAGCAGTGACCTCCATGGAGGTCACCACCGCGGAAGTGGTGTCCGGCGCCCAGTTGGCGGAAGACGCGGGTCAGGCGCTGATGGAGATTGAAAACGTTTCCAACCACATTGCGGAGGTGACGGAGCAGATCGCGGAATCGGCGAAGGCCCAGTCCGCGGAGGCGGCCGCCATCGACGACACCATGAACGTGATTCAGGAGATTACCGGCCAGACCCTGGACGGCGCGAACCAGACCGCAGTGTCGATCGGTAATCTGACCGAACTCTCCGGCGAGTTGCAGGAATCGGTATCCGGTTTCCGGCTGCCAGCATAATCCAGGATTCTGTTGGCGAGAATTGCCGCTATGCGTACCACGCAAGATCACAGCACGCTCAAATGGATCAAGGAGGAGCTCGACAAGGTCATCCGCCGGGGACGGGATGATCTTGAAGAGTATATGGAGGGGACACAGGACCCCGCCTTGATGGAATCCTGCGCCTCCGTCTTCCACCAGGTGCATGGCACACTGAAGATGATGCAGCTCTATGGGGCCGGGATGCTGGCCGAAGAGATGGAGCTGGTGGCGCGGGAGTTGGCGCAGGGAACCATCCGCCGCCCGGGCGATGCCGCCGAGGCCCTGCTGCAGGGCATCATCAAACTGCCGGACTATCTGGAACGGCTGCAGTCCGGCGGGCAAGACCACCCCATCATCATACTGCCGCTGCTCAATGACCTTCGGGCTTCGCGCGAGAAAGAGCTGCTCTCCGAGGCGGGGCTCTTCGCCCCTGACCTGGAGAAAAAGCTGTCGGCGCTGGAGATGGAGGGGGAGCCGAACAGAGAGCTGCGCAGAATCGCGCGCCTACGCCGGCAGCAGTACCAAAAGGGATTGCTGGACTGGTATCGGCACATCGATCCGGTCGCCGGCATCAGCACCATTCGGGAGATTCTGCAGGAGCTGGAAGAGAACGCCGGAACCGGGCCGGTACGGCGCCTGTTCCAGATGGCGAGGGCCGCTTCCATTATCCCGCTGGATAATCCCGATGCGCCCAATACCGCCCTGAAACGCCTGTTTGGCCGGCTGGACCAGGAGATCCGGCGCGTCATCACCAGTGGCGAGATTGCGGTGGTGGATTCTCCCCCCATCGCCCTGCAGAAAAACCTGCTTTATTACTCGGCCAGTTCCGACTCCGAAGATGACCTGGTGCGTACCATCAAGGAAGAGTACAACCTGGAACAGGGCATCATCACTCAGGATGAGATTGAACTGGGCCGCAAGGGGCTGAAGGCCCCGAACCGGGAGCTGATGGCGGCGCTGCATGAGGCCATCGGCAACGATCTCAACATCATCAAGGATGAACTGGATCTCTATATTCGCATGAAGCCCAGCCAGGCGGAGCAGCTTGTGCCTCTGGAGCAGAAGATCCGCAAGGTGGCGGATACCCTCGGTATGCTTGGCGAGGGCGCGCTGCGCAACCGCATGAATCAGCAGGCGGAAAAGCTGCAGCAGATCGCCGCCTCCAAAACCATGCCGGAAGAGGCCGATCTCATGGCCATGGCCGGCGACATCGTTTTTGTCGAGACCTCGCTCTCCAACCTGGCGGCCCTGGGCAGTACGGAGATTCACCTGGAAGAGATCGCCGAGCCGGCTTCGGTGCTGCCTGCCGGGGAGTTTGAGAAGCTGGTCGATACGGTGATGAAGGAAGCGCATCTGGACATGGCCCAGATCAAGGAGGCGATGGTCACCTTCATCAAATCCCCGAGCCGGATCGATGTGCTTGAGGGCGTGCCGGCGCGTTTCCGCTCCATTGCGGGCGCCTTCGAGATGCTCAAGTTGCACGATGTTTCGGAACTGCTGCGGACCACCGCCAATTATGTGGTCAACGGCATCCTGGCCAAACAGGCGGTGCCGGAACAGAACCAGCTGAACGCCTTTGCCGATGCGGTGACCAGTATTGAATACTTCATGGAGACCGTGTCCGAAGGGCGGGGGGTCCATAAAGAGATTCTGGAAATCGCCAGGGATGCCCTGGCGAAACTGGAGACCGGCGAGGGCGCTCCAGAAGCACTGGAAGAGCCGGTTGAGATAGAGGCGGAGGTCTCTTCCGCGGAGGCGCAGCACTCCACCACCCAGCTGCCGCATGACGATATCGGCTCCGAAATTCTCGAGATCTTCCTCGAAGAGGCCCATGAAGAGCTGAAGGTCATCTCTGAATATCTGCCCCGCTGGCTGAAGGATCAGGACGAGGAGGATGCCCTGGTTACTTTCCGCCGCTCCTTTCATACCCTGAAGGGAAGCGGGCGCCTGGTGGGGGCTTACACCATTGGGGAATTTGCCTGGTCTGTTGAGAATCTGCTCAACCGGGTTATTCAGGGGACGCTCCCCGCGCACCAGGAGATCCTTGATCTGCTTGGGCGTACCCTCGATATCTTGCCGGAGCTGATCGACTGTCTGGAGAAGGAGAGTACGCCCCAGGTGGACGTGCAGGGCTTTATTGACCAGGCCTTCGCCCTGGCCGAGTCGGATGGCGCCACTGCCAGGCCAGCGCCCGTAGCACAAGCCCAACAGCCTGAGCCAGAAGCTGAGCCAGAAGCTGAGCCAGAACCTGAGCCAGAACCTGAGCCAGAAGCTGAGCCAGAAGCTGAGCCAGAGTCGGAACCCGAGTCGGAACCCGAGTCGGAACCCGAGTCGGAACCCGAGTCGGAACCCGAGTCGGAACCCGAGCCCGAGCCGGCAGAAACGGCCCCCATAACGCTGGATCCCACCTTGCTGGAGATCTTCCGCTCTGAGACGGAGGCCCATCTGGCCACGCTCCGGGAGTTCCTCGATAAATACGAGGCCAAAGGGGATCGCCGCCTGAGTGAGGCGGTGTCGCGCGCCTTCCATACCCTGCACGGCAGCGCGGACATGGCGGAAGTGGAGCCCATTGCCCAGCTTGGCGACGCCTTCGAAGACGTCGTAAATCAACGCCTGGATAGCGGTAAACTCGCCGATGACCGGTTGATCGACCTGTTAGGCAGGGGCATTGAACAGATCCGCGCGGTCCTCGATTGTATTAATGTCCCGGGCGGGGAACTGCCCGACTGGCAGGCGCTTCTATCGGAGGTCTTGCAGCAGCAGGGCGATGCGCCAAAAAAGTTTGAAGACGCCGAGGAAGAGGGAGCGGAGGTCCCTCCTGAGCCGGGAAAGGCTGAAGGGCCGGTAGTCGAGCCGGCCACGGATGAAGGGCCGGGGCAGAGTGCGTCCGAAGGGATAGACAGCGATAGCGGGCCAGGCGGCATCGGCCTGGAAGAGGCCGCTCCTTTTGTTGTCCCGCCAGTGAGTGATTTCAGAAATGTCATGCTGGCGGCCGATGAGGACACGTCGCCCGCCGGCGTTATGGACCCGGAACTCCTGGAAATCTTCCTGGAGGAGGCGGCGGAGCTGATGGACGCCGTGGATGAGGCGCTGTCTCAATGGCGGAATACGCCTTCGGATAGGGAGCCGGTTGAGGATCTGCAGAGGACACTGCACACCCTGAAGGGCGGCGCGCGGCTGGCGGGCGTGACCCCCATCGGTGATCTCGGCCATGCCTTCGAGTCCCTTCTGGAGGATATCGCGCACGGCAAGATTCCCAGTTCCATAGGCATGCAGCAGTTCTCGCAGAGCATCGCCGATCACCTGGTAACCCAGGTTGAGGCGCTTCAGAATTCCGATGAGGTGCCCGAACTGGAAGAGGTGGTGGCCAGCATCAATGCCGTACGGGCCGGCGAACTGGAAGTGGATGCGGAAACCGGACTTGCGGGGAATGATCACGCCGCTTCCGAAATGCCCGACGTAGTGGAGCCCTCCCAGGAACAGGAACAGGAACCGACAGCAGCCCCAGTCCCTAGCGAAGAGGCTCAGGACGGAATGGACGAGGAAGAGTCCAAAAAAGAGGGCAAGAAAGGGAAAAAAGGGAAAAAGGGAAAAAAAGAGAACCTAGATGGAGGGGATGAGAATGCCGGGGACGATGCAGAGGCGTCCCAGCTCCTCTCCTTTGCGCATCCGGACGAAGAGCAGGCCCAAGCGGCGGAGGACGAGGGGCTTAATGAAGAGCTGGAGCTGGCGCGGCCCATGCGCACGGCCGGGCGGGAGGCCCTGCGTGTAAATCCGGAACTGATGGACAAGCTGGTCAATAACGCGGGTGAAGTGAGTATTTTCCGTTCCCGTCTGGAGCAGCAGAACGGCTCGCTGGGATTCAACCTGGAGGAGCTGGAACAGACCGTGTCCCGCCTGCGTGATCAGCTGCGGCAACTGGAGATCGAGACCGAGGCGCAGATCCTGTATCGCTATGAGCGCGATGGTGAAGGGGATAACGAGGCGGGCGCCGATTTCGATCCGCTGGAAATGGACCGTTTCTCCACCATGCAGCAGTTGTCCCGGGGCCTGATGGAAACGGTTGACGACCTGGTCAATCTCAATGACCAGTTGCATGAGGAGCAGCGCGAGTCTGAATCGTTGCTGGTGCAGCAGGCCCGGGTGGCCACCGATCTGCAAGACGGCCTGTTGCGGACGCGTATGGTGGTGTTCGACCGGTTGATGCCGCGCCTGCGGCGTCTGGTGCGGCAGACCTGCCGGGCGCTGAATAAACAGGCCGAACTGGAAATCCGCGGTGAAGGCCTGGAGCTGGACCGCAGTATCCTCGACCGCATCGTGGCGCCGCTGGAGCATCTGCTGAGAAACGCCGTCTCCCACGGGATTGAGTCCCCGGAACAGCGGCAGGCTCTGGGTAAAGACAAAACCGGCCGCATCACCTTCGATCTTTCCCGGGAGGGGAACGACGTGGTGATCAACCTGAGCGATGACGGCGCCGGTCTGGATAGAGAGGCCATCCGCGGCAAGGCCGCCAAACTCGGACTGCTGAAAGCGGATGCCGATATCTCCGATGACGAACTGATCCAGTTCGTACTGGAACACGGCTTCAGTACCGCTGAACAGGTGAGCCAGATTTCGGGCCGCGGCGTGGGTCTGGACGTGGTGGTCTCCGAGGTTAAACAGGCGGGCGGAGCGCTGGATATCCGCTCCGAACAGGGCAAAGGGACCAGCTTCATTATCCGCTTGCCCCTGACCCTGGCGATCACCGAGGTGTTGCTGGTGCAGATCGGAGACGAGATCTATGCCGTGCCACACGCCAATATTGCGGGCGTGGTGCGCATCAGCCGGCAACAGTTGCTGGACTGTTATGCCGGCACGGAGGAGGGATACAGCTACGCCGGACACACCTATCCGGTGCGTTATCTGGGCGCCATGATGGATATCGCCAGTCCGGCCATTCCGGAGCAGCGGAAATGGTTCCCGCTGCTGCTGGTGCGTTCGGGTGAACACCGTCTGGCCTTCCATGTGGATGATTTTCAGGGTCACCGCCAGATTGTGGTGAAGTCGGTGGGGCCGCAGCTCAGTACCATCCGCTGGTTTACCGGCGGAACCATCCTCGGCGATGGCCGTATCGCCCTGATTCTGGATGCCGGTTCCCTGCTGCGAATGGATGCGGCGCAGAAGAGCAAGAAAGAGGTGGAGGTCCGGACAGCGGAGCCGACGGAGGCGAAAAGGCCCAGGATCATGGTGGTGGACGACTCCATCACCGTGCGCAAGGTCACCAGCCGCCTGCTGGAACGTCACGGCATGGAGGCGGTCACCGCCAAGGACGGGGTGGATGCGGTGGCGCTGCTGCAGGAGATGCATCCCGATGTGATGCTGCTGGATATCGAGATGCCGCGTATGGACGGTTTTGAGGTGGCGCGGCATATGAGGAACTCCCGCGAACTCCGGCATATACCGATTATCATGATCACTTCGCGCACCGGGGAGAAACACCGCAAGGTGGCGATGGAACTGGGGGTTCGCCGTTATCTTGGTAAACCCTACCAGGAAGCCGATCTGCTGGAGAACATCCACGATATGCTGGCCGAGAAGATCAATGAGTGAGACAACTGTCCAGGTAGATGAGTTACGCGGCGTGCTGCTGCCGCTGCACAGTGGTCAGCTGCTGCTGCCCAATGCATCGGTATCGGAAGTGGCCGGCTTTCATCCGCCGAACCCCGTACCCGATGCCCCCGAGTGGCTGCTTGGGATGCTGGATTGGCGTCAATACCAGATCCCCGTGGTGGCCTTCGATGCGCTGGTGGAGACCGGCCCGGCGGAACCGGCCAAGCGCGCCCGGCTGGCGGTCTGTAACACCATCGGCGGCAATCCCAAGCGTCCCTTTATCGGCGTCGTGCTCACTGGCATGCCGCGGCTGGTGAAGGTTACGGAAGATGTGATCATGCCCATGGCGAAACCCCAGGAGTTGGGGCCGACGGTAAAGCGTCAGGTGATGATCAACGGGGAGGAGGCGTGGATACCCGATCTGAACGCCCTGGAGTGGGAAGTGCAGGAGGCCCTCTCCTGACCTGAAACTCTAGCCCGGATATTGCACCAGCCGAACGCCGCCTGCTGCGTGTGTCATTGAAGATGCGCTAGAAATTATGGCGTTTCGGATAATTCAAAAGTGAATCATTTGTACCCGGCGCCGTTCTATCCCGATTCCGGCGGTTTCTCGCTCGTTGTGGCTTGGTTTTCACTCAAGAGATAGCCACCGCTATCTCTTTCGTTCCAAACTGGCGCCACAACGGCTGCGAAATCCGCCGGCTCTCGGGATGCTGGTGCAATATCCGGGCTAGCGGAAGTCCCCCCACAGGGTCTGAAGGGCGGCAATGGCCGCCAGGGGCGCGGTCTCCGTCCGCATCACCCGAGGACCCAGCCGTACGCCCCGGAATCCGTTGTTTCGCGCCAGTTCCCGTTCCTCTTCGCTCAGTCCCCCCTCGGGGCCGATCAGCAGACGGATCTTTTCCGTGGGCGGCTCAAGTTCGTGGAGGCTGGATTCGGAACGGTGATCCAGCAGCAGGGCGTATTGGCCTTTACCATTCAGCACCCACTGTTCGAGGTCCACGGGGGGATCAAATTCCGGCAGCCGGCTGCGTCCCGACTGTTCACAGGCGGAGATCACCACCTGCCGCCAGTGCTGAATCCGTTTTTGCAGCCGCTCCCCCTGGAGCTGGACCACACTGCGTTCACTGAAGAGCGGGGTGATTGCCGATACCCCTAGCTCCACCGCCTTCTGCAGCGCGAAATCCATCCGTTCCCCCCGGGAGACGCCTATGCCCAGATGAATGGCGAGAGGTGTCCGGGTCTCCTCCGTGGAGCGTGAGAGCACCTCGGCCGCGGCCTGTTTTTTTGAGCACTCTTTCAGCACGGACGGATAGTCATGGCCATCGCCGTTAAAGAGGATGATCCCAGCGCCCTTTTTCAGCCGCAACACCTGTATCAGGTGGCGGGTCTCCAGCGGTCCCAGCAGGGCCGGGCTGCCGGGGGTGAGGGATTGGTCGGTGTAGATGCGGGGCGTGCGCATGGATCGTATAGGTGTGGAGCAGAAGTTGACAATAACACCCGGGTAAAACATTGACCACCCAAATCACGCTATTATGTACAGACAGTGATTCGTAATTAAAAAGAAGTCGTAAAGAAGGGCACGATGGCAAAACAGATAGGAATTTTGACCGCGGGGGGCGACAGTCCCGGCCTCAACGCCGCCATCCGCGGCGTGGGCAAAGCGGCCGGGGAACAATACGGGATGCAGGTGATCGGTTTCCGGGACGGTTTCCGGGGATTGGTGGAGAACCGCTTTATGCGTCTGGAGGGGGGCTCGCTATCGGGCATTCTGACGGTGGGCGGCACCATCCTCGGCACCAGCCGTGATAAACCCCACCGCATGATCATCGGTGGAAAACAGCACGATATGACCGATGTGATTGTGGAAAATTACCATGCAAATCAACTGGATGCACTGGTTTGTCTGGGTGGTGGTGGGACTCAGAAGAACGCCCTGCGGCTAATGGAGAAGGGACTCAATATCATTACCCTGCCCAAGACCATCGATAACGATGTGGCCCTGACCGATGTCACCTTTGGCTTCGATACCGCTCTGGGGATCGCCACCGACGCCGTTGACCGTCTGCACAGTACCGCCCACAGCCATCACCGCATTATCGTCGTGGAGATCATGGGCCACCGGGCCGGCTGGCTGACCCTGGGCGCAGGGCTTGCCGGCGGGGCCGATGTGGTCCTGATTCCGGAGATACCCTACGACATTGAGAGCGTGGCTGCCGCTATCCGCGACCGGGTGCGGGGCGGCAAGAAATTCAGCATCGTGGCCATTGCGGAAGGGGCGTTGGATAAGGGTCAATTCAGTGCCGTGCAGGCGCTGGAGCAGCAGAAGGAGAACGCCAAGAACAAGGAGGAGAAGAAGCGGATCAAGATAGAGCTGAATGCCCTGCATCAGAGGTATGGCGACAAGACCCTGCAGGTGTCGCGGCAGCTGGAGGAACTCACCGGGCTGGAGTCGAGAATCACCATTCTGGGGCATCTGCAACGGGGTGGGACGCCGTCCGCGGGGGACCGGATTCTGGCTACCCGGCTGGGCACCGCCTGCGCCGATCTCATTGAGCAGGGGACCTACGGGGTGATGGTGGCCGCCCGGGGGGAACATGCGGTGCCGGTATCGCTGAAAGAGGTGGCGGGCAACCGCAAGCTGATCCCGTCGGATCATCCCTGGATCGACAGCGCCAGGAAAGTGGGCACCAACCTGGGGGATTGAACCCACACCCTATCGGGAAAAGCGCGCGTGCTATCCAGGGACAGCTGCTACTCCTGGCTGAGGGGACGTTTTTTTCCTTCGTCACTGAGACAGACGAAGGTGATGTGGGTGGAAAACACCAACTCCTCTTCCCCGGTGTGCAGATCGTCACAGAACACATCGACCCGGTATTGCACCGAGGTGCGGCCCTGGTCCTCCATTTTGGCGTCGAAGCGCAGCACCGCGCCCTTGTGGATACTCTTGCGGAACTCCACGCGGTTCATGGCCGCAGTGACAAAATTACAGCCGGGAAAGTCCTTGCTGGCGGCGATCCAGGACGCCTCGTCCACCCACTGTAACAGGTAACCGCCGAACAGGTAGCCGTAGTGATTAAGATGCCCCGGCAGCACCAGTTTGTAATTATCCATCGGGGTGGTCCTCAATTGATTGATGAACCCCAAAGGATAGCGGAGAACGGACCAAATTCCTCCCCGGAGTGCTGATATTTTGGCCCATATCCTTTAAAGTCTGGAGAGGCCGGGACGTTACAATCTATACGCCGTGGGGTTGGGAAGAGAGCCCTTTCAGTACGGGCTTCGGGAGAAAAAGATATGGCTAGCATTCTTGTGGTGGATGACTCCACCTCCATGCGTCAAATGATCGTTTTTACCCTCAAAGGGGCGGGTCATGAGGTGGCGGAGGCGCCGGACGGAGATGCGGCGCTGGATATCGCCAAGGAGCGGGTGTTCGATCTGGTGATTACCGATGTGAACATGCCGAATCTGGATGGCATTACCCTGATCAGGGAGTTGCGGGCCCTGCCTTCGTATAAATTCATCCCATTGCTGATGTTGACCACCGAGTCCGCCCAAGACAAGAAACAGCTGGGGAAAGAGGCCGGCGCCACTGGCTGGATCGTCAAACCATTCAACCCGGATGAGCTGGAGTCCACGGTAGACAAAGTGCTGGCGTAGGCGTTTCCATGAACCGTTAAAACGGTCCGCTTTCCACAAGAGGAGATCCATGGCCATCGATGTGGCGCAGTTCCATCAGGTGTTTTTCGAAGAGAGCTTCGAAAGCCTGGATATCATGGAGGCCCGGCTGTTGATCATGGAACCCGGGGAGGTGGACCCGGAGGAGATCAATGCCGTTTTCCGCACCGCCCACTCCATCAAGGGGGGCAGCGGGACCTTCGGCTTTCCCGAGATTGCCGCCTTTACCCATATCATTGAGGCCCTGCTGGATGAGATGCGGGACGGCCGAACTTCGGTTACATCGCAATGTATTAATACTTTGTTGCGTTCCGTGGATACCCTGCGGGAGATGCTGATCGCGGCGGAGGAGGGCAAGGAGTTCGACCGGGAGACGGTACAGAAGCGCAGGGATGAGCTGATAGCGCTTCTCAGCGAGGATTCGGAGATCCGGACCGGAATTGCCGCACAGGGAGAGAAAAAATCGGCGCAGACAGGGCGCAGTGTAGCAGGCTGGAATATCTCCTTTCGCCCCCTGCCGCGGCTGATGCGAAGCGGTAATGATCCCCTGCGCATTTTGCGTGAGCTGGCGGCGCTGGGTGAACTGGATGTGCAGGTGGATATGGACGCCTTGCCCCGCTTCAGGGAACTGGACCCGGAGCAGTGTTATCTCGCCTGGCGTCTGCGTCTGGCAGGGAATATTCCCCGCCAGGCCGTCGTGGATCTATTTGCCTGGGTGGAGGATGAGTGCGAGCTGGTCATTGAGCCGGTCGGCCCTGGCGGCGCGGCGCCCAGGTACGCGCCCCGCGCCCCTGCAGAGGAAGAGCGGCGTACAGCGGATGGGGGGCGCCGCCGCGATGACCGCCGGCAGAGTGATCGGCGTCAGGCAGACCGCCGTTTCCCCCTGGACCGGCGCCGGGGAGACCGTCGCTCGGGGGGGGCGGTTCTGCCGGGTTCCAGCTCCATGCGGGTGGACCTGCACAAGATCAACAGCCTGGTCTCTCAGGTAAATGAACTGGTCATGACCCAGACGTCACTCGGTCTGATTGATGGGGATCTCGATGCCGCAGGTATCGAACGCCTGCGCGAAGGGATCAACCGCCTGACCTCCCAGACCCGAATGCTGCAGCAAAACATCATGCAGATTCGGCAGCTGCAGATCAGCTTCGTCTTTGGGCGCTTTCCCCGTGTGGTTCATGACCTCGGCGAGGAACTGGGAAAAAAAATCGAACTGGTAACGGTAGGCGACGAGCTGGAAGTGGATAAGGCGGTGTTCGAAAAGATCGGCGATCCGCTGGTGCATCTGGTGCGCAACAGTCTTGATCACGGCATCGAAACCCCGCAGGAGCGGATAGCGGCGGGGAAGCCGGAAACCGGAACGATTCGTATCGAAGCGTCGCGCCGGCAGGGAGAGTTCGTGTTCGAGGTGCAGGATGACGGCAGGGGTCTGGACCGGGAACGGATTTTGAGCAAGGCGCTGGCACAGGGACTGGTGAGCGCAGACCAGAAACTGATGAATAAGCAGATTGATGAACTGATTTTCCATCCCGGCCTAACCACCGCCGGAAGGGTTAGCGATGTCTCGGGACGCGGTGTGGGCATGGATGTGGTGCGCCGGAACATCCAGGAACTGGGTGGTTACATTGATATCCAATCGGCGCGGGGTGTCGGTAGCTCTATCCTCATCCGCCTGCCCTCTGCGCCGGTCGTTCTGGATGGAGTGGTGGTGCAGGTTGGTGCAGAGGCCTATGTGGTCCCCTCAGGGTCCGTTGTGGAATCCACGCAACCACAACCCGACCGGGTGGATGTCCCGGCGGCGGGGGAGGCGTGTATAGGATTTCAGGGAGAAACGCTGCCGCTGATTCGTCTGCGCCAGCTGTTTGCCGTTACAAGCGCCCAGGCCGGGGATCCGACCGCCGGCAAGCTGCTGGTGGTGGAGGGGGATGGCGGGCGCTGTGGCCTGCTGGTGGATGCTTTGGCCGAGGTCCGGGAGCAGGTGGTCGTCAAGCCTCTGGAGGAGAACTATCATAGGATAGAGGGTATCGCCGGGGCCGCGCTCCTGAGTGATGGTTCCGTAGCGCTAGTTCTGGAGATTTCCGGCCTCATGCGGCTGGCGCGGAATCGGCCCATGGCCGATAACAGAACGGAGGCAGATGCCGCCGCCGACGCGGCTCGGGGAGGGGGGTACTTCGCCTTTCGGCTCGGCAGTGAAATCTACGGCATTGATCGCGCGCTGGTGCAGGAGGTCCGGGGCCGGGAACCGCTGACGCGGCTGCCCAATCAGCCCGCGTATGTGAAAGGCCTGCTCAACCTTCGCGGTTCCATGGTGCCCGTATTCGATCTGCGGCGGCGGCTGGCGCTGCCGTCGGGGGAGAGCGCTCAGGAGACGGTCGTCATCGTCAAACTAGATGGCGCCGGAAAAGAGAAGATGGCCGCGCTCATGATCGATGGACTGGTCGATGGCGCTTGCGGCATGGAGAGCCAAACCGTCACGCCGCTGGATGTGGAACAGTTG
This sequence comes from Sedimenticolaceae bacterium, assembly GCA_050295355.1. Classification (GTDB taxonomy): domain Bacteria; phylum Pseudomonadota; class Gammaproteobacteria; order Chromatiales; family Chromatiaceae; genus CBFDBF01. The sequence continues at coordinate 19,923 of JBNKPL010000001.1, read as the reverse complement.
CTGGGAGCGGACCTTTTCCCGGGGAGGATCGGAGAGTGACTGCGGCTGATGCAGCAGTAATAAATCTGGGTGATCGCCTGACCATCGCCGGGGTGGCAGAAAGGCGCCGCGAGATGAGCGCCGCCCTTGACTCTGGAGGACCGGTTGTCTTGCAGGGCGGTGAGATCAGACAGATCGACGGCGCCGGACTTCAATTACTAGCTGCGCTGATAAAAGAGGCCGCGGCCACGGGTGTCGCGATCCGCTGGGATGGTATTTCGGATGCCCTGCAACAGGGCGCCCGGCAACTCGGCCTGAATGAGGTTTTAATAAGGGGATTTGAGTCTGATGTCTGATATTCCGCGTAAAGGTGACTTTCCCGATCTGGACTGGAGTCAGGTGGAAGAGACGGTGCATATGCTGCAACTGGCCCTGGCGCAGATAGAGATGGCCATGCGGGAGGGAGATGAGTCGGTCAATACCCTGGGGGAGCTTTTTACCTCCATGGTGGAGAGCGTGAGCGACATTGCCCGGGCGGCCGATAGCCTGGATGGAAACAGCGAAACCGAAGCGATTAAATCCACCATCAAGAATAATTGTGAATCCATCAAGCCGCGGATGAAGACCGCCATCGTCGCCTTCCAGTTCTACGACAAACTGTCCCAGCGCCTGAATCACGTCAATAACAGCCTTGATAAGATGGCCGAGCTGGTGGCCGACAGGAACAGGGTTTACAGTCCCTGGGAGTGGAAAGAGTTACAGGAGCAGATCCGGGCGAAGTACTGTCTGCCGCAAGAAATGGAGATGTTTGAGGCGGTCTTGAACGGAGTCTCGGTACAGGATGCGCTGGCACAATGTGAGGCCGCCATGAAGGCCGCCGGGGTGCGTTTCGGAGATATCGAACTTTTCTAGCGGCCGTGTGTTAAAACGGCACGGGGTGGAGGGAGCATGTATACTCTCTGCCAGGCGAATCAGGAAGAGACACCTCAAGGATGAGTCGACTATTATGAATCAGGTGATTTTGATTGGGGGTATGAGGTGGCGATTTCAGTTAGGGTGTCCGACGATAAGCAGGGCGCGACGATTGTCGTGGTCGGGCGTTTTGATTTTGGTTCCCACCAGGAATTCAAAAACGCCTATTCACAGTTTGACCCGATGAGCGCGCGGATTACCGTTGATTTGAGCGCTACCGATTATATGGATAGCGCGGCCTTGGGAATGCTGCTGGTGCTGCGCGAGCGTGCGGGGGGGGATGCGTCCGATATTACCCTCAAAGGATGCAGCGCCGACATCCAGAAAATTCTGGATGTCTCCCGGTTCGCCAAGCTGTTCAACATCGAATAGAGCGATGTTCGTGACCAAGTGCGGAAGGTAAGGCAATGGCAGTAAATGTAACTGAGTCAGGTGATGGACAGGAGGTCACTATTCATGTTTCGGGCCGCTTCGATTTCTCCGCCCATCGGGAGTTCATGGGGGCCTACAAAGAGTATGCGAAAGGCGAGAAGAGTTTCATTGTGGACCTGGAAGGCGCCGAATACATGGACAGTTCGGCTATGGGGATGCTGCTGCAACTTCGTGATCACGGAACTCCGGGCGGCGAAATAGCCTTGATTAATGCCAATGAGGGAGTGCGGGAGATTCTCCGCATCGCCAATTTCGACAAGCTGTTCACCATCGCCTAGGGCTACGCCAAGCACGCCAGGGCTGCCGGCCCGGCATCTGGCATCAGGGCCGGTTTTCCTCTATCCTTCCCGCTTTTCCCTTCAGAGCGACAGATTATGGGTTTCAAATGCGGTATCGTCGGCCTGCCCAACGTAGGCAAGTCCACCCTGTTTAATGCGTTGACCAAGGCGACCATCGCCGCCGAAAACTACCCGTTCTGCACCATCGATCCCAATGTGGGTGTGGTGCCGCTGCCCGATCTTCGTCTCGACGTGCTGGCGGAGATTGTGCAGCCGCAGAGGGTGCTTCCCACCACCATGCAGTTCGTGGATATCGCCGGCCTGGTGGCCGGGGCCTCCAAGGGCGAGGGTCTGGGCAACAAGTTTCTGGCCAATATCCGCGAAACCGACGCCATCGCCCATGTGGTGCGCTGTTTTGAGAACGACGACGTGGTCCATGTGGCCGGGCGGGTAGACCCGCTGTCGGATATCGAAGTCATCAATACGGAACTGGCCCTGGCGGACCTGGAGTCGGTGGAGAAGGCGCTGGACAGAGCGGCCCGGCAGGCGCGCACAGGCGACAAGAAGATCCTGTTCCGCAAGACCTTGCTGGAGCGGGTGGGCGAACATCTGGATGCCGGACACCCCGTGCGATCCCTGGAACTGACGGATGAGGAGCGGCAGGAGCTGCGCGATCTGTTCCTGCTCACCGCCAAGCCCACCATGTATATCGCCAATGTGGCGGAAGACGGATTTGAAAACAATCCGGCCCTGGAAGCGGTGCGCAAGCTGGCCGCGGAGGAGGACGCCGAGGTGGTCCCCGTCTGCGCCGCCATCGAGGCGGAGATCGTGGAGCTGGATGAAGAGGACCGGCAGGAGTTTCTGGCCGATATCGGGTTGGACGAACCGGGATTGAACCGGGTGGTGCGGGCCGGGTACAAGCTGCTGGATCTGGAAACCTATTTTACGGCCGGGGTGAAAGAGGTGCGGGCCTGGACCATCCCCGTGGGGGCCACCGCCCCCCAGGCGGCGGGAGTGATCCACTCGGACTTTGAACGCGGCTTTATCCGGGCCGAGGTGGTGGCCTATGAAGATTTCGTCGCCTGCAAGGGTGAACAGGGGGCCAAGGAGGCGGGTAAACTGCGCTCCGAGGGGAAGGAGTACATTGTCCAGGATGGGGACGTTATCCACTTCCGATTCAACGTCTGACGGACGGCGGTTAATTTGACACTCTCAGAGCCGATCCGGTATATTCCCGCCTCTTCCGGCGACATGTTTTTTGTTGCACCCAGGCTACGTAGCTCAGTCGGTTAGAGCGACGGACTCATAACCCGTAGGTCGGTGGTTCAATTCCACCCGTAGCCACCAGTCAAAACCCATCCCCTGCCGGGGGATGGGTTTTTTTGTTATGGATGGACGGAGCGGCTTCATATCGAGGCCTCGGCAGATGGATTTCGAGGGTCGCGGAACTTCTTCCCATTGTGTTGGTCCTATTTTCCGTGGCCGGTGAATTGCTTCCTCCGGCTGCACATGAACAGAGCTTTTTGTTCATATTTGACTCCCCTTCAGACGTCATGTCTGGTTTGAGCCGGCATCTTGAAACAAGATGCCGGCTTTTTTATGCGCACTTTTTTTGTTCGGTATGCACTTCAATACGCACAAATAGCGTGCGCCTCACTCCCAAAAAAGCACCAAATAAGTGCGCTGATTTTGCTATTTTTGATCGATATATCTATAACTAATTGATATTACGAGGTAATTCATTGAGGCATGTTTTGTGCATTGATGGGTAAATTTTAGTTCCTCGGTCCCGATTGGGCCTTGGGGGATTCCAGTAATCGAGACGTCGCTCCACCGCTGCCGGGCGCGGCCCTATTTATAGTTGGGAGATCAAGCGTAATGAGAAAATACCTGTCCATACCGCTGGCCATGATGATTCCGGGGATTGCCACCGCGGGGGAAGCCGCAATGAGTGGATCGAACACCGCCTGGATTCTGACCTCCACCGCCCTGGTGCTGTTCATGACGCTGCCGGGCCTGGCTCTGTTTTACGGCGGCCTGGTGCGCACCAAAAATGTGCTATCCGTTCTGATGCAGTGTTTTTCCATTGCCGGCATGGCCTCCATCCTGTGGTTTGTGCTGGCCTACAGCCTGGCCTTTGGGGAAGGGAATGCCTGGATCGGCGATCTCAGCAAGGTGATGCTGGCGGGCATCGGGCGGGAGACCCTGTTCGGAGATATCCCGGAATCCCTGTTCATGATGTTCCAGATGACCTTCGCCATCATCACCCCGGCCCTCATCGTCGGCGGTTTCGCGGAGCGTATGAAATTCTCCGCCATGATCATTTTCAGCGCCCTCTGGCTGCTTCTGGTCTATGCGCCCATGACCCACTGGGTATGGGGCGGCGGCTGGCTGCAGGGTATGGGCCTGTACGACTTCGCGGGCGGTACCGTGGTGCACATCACCGCCGGCGTGGCCGCCCTGGTGGCGGCGGTAGTGATCGGTCCGCGTAAGGGTTTTCCTGAGAGCGCCATGCCCCCCCACAACATGACCATGACCGTGACCGGCGCCGGCATGCTCTGGGTAGGCTGGTTCGGCTTCAACGGCGGCAGCGCTCTGGCGGCGGACGGTAACGCCGCCATGGCGGTCCTGGTGACCCATATCTCGGCGGCCACCGGGGCCATGACCTGGAGCGCCATTGAGTGGAAGCGTTTCGGTAAGCCCAGCGCCCTGGGCGCGGTCACGGGTATGGTGGCGGGTCTGGGCACCATCACCCCCGCCTCCGGTTTCGTGGGACCGGGCGGCGCACTGATCATCGGCCTGCTGGCCGGCATCGTCTGTTTTAGCGCTACCCAGTACATCAAGCGGGTGTTGAAGATCGACGACTCCCTGGACGTCTTTCCGGTCCATGGCGTGGGCGGCATCCTTGGCACCCTGTTGGCCGGGATCTTCTCCTCCACCGAACTGGGGGTCTTCAGCGGCTACGGCTTCAACAGCGGGGCCGGGATCGAGTCCATGGCCGGTCAGTTCGGCGTTCAGGCGGTGGGTGTGGTTGCCACCATTGCTTTCACCGCGGTGCTTACCTTCATTATCCTGAAACTGGTGGGCGCCCTGGTGGGTCTGCGTGTGGATGAGGAGCAGGAGATCCAGGGTCTGGACATCATTAGTCATGAGGAGACCGGGTACAACTACTGATCCGCTCCGGCTTGATTAAACGGATTGTCTCCGGGGGACAGACCGGCTCCGACCGGGCTGCGCTCGATTTTGCTATCGAGCGCGGCATCGAACACGGCGGCTGGTGCCCTCCGGGGCGGCCCGCGGAAGACGGTCCCATCCCTGATAGATATCGCCTGCGGGAACTGCCCGCTGGCGGTTACCTCCAGCGGACTGAACGGAATGTGATCGATAGCGACGCCACCCTGATCCTGAATCTGGGAAAGCTGGAGGGCGGTACGCTTGCCACCCTGTGTTTTGCCGAGCAACTCGGGAAACCGCATCTGCTGGTCTTGCTTGATCAGGGCGTACGGGAAGAAGCGCTTTATCAGGTGCGGGAGTGGCTCCAGAGTCGGCCTGTGGAGACCCTCAATGTGGCCGGGCCGCGGGAGAGCAAACGACCCGGTATCTATCGCCTCACCTATGACTTGCTGGAAGGTGTCTTCTAGCCGCTTTTCGGGATGAACTTCAGGGCCACGCCGTTATTGCAGTAGCGCAGGCCGGTGGGCTGCGGTCCGTCGTCGAACACATGGCCGTGATGGCCGCCGCAGCGGGCGCAGTGGTACTCGGTACGCGGCCACAGCAGTTTGAAATCCCGCTTGGTCTCGAAGGCGCCCGGCAGGGTGTCGTAAAAACTGGGCCAGCCGGTTCCGCTCTCGTATTTGGTGCTGGAGTCGAACAGGGGGTGATCGCAGGCCACGCAGACAAAGGTCCCCTCCCGTTTCTCATTTAGCAGTTCGCTGCTTCCGGGCGGCTCGGTTCCCTCTTCGCGCAGGATGCGGAACTGCTCCGGGGTCAGCCGTTTGCGCCACTCCTCATCGGAGAGTTCCAGTTTTTCAATGGCTGGTTTGTCTTCGGCCTGCATCTGTCCACCTGTAATCTGTAGCAGGACAACGCCTGCGAGCATGGAAAGAAACTGTCTCCGTTTCATCGCTGGTCCTCCTTTGGTTGCGCGGGACCGGGAATTCGTCAGCTTTTGTTCTGTATTTATAAAAGAATAGCAGCAAGGAGTGGTTTCTTATTCCTTCATTCCCATGGACTTGAAGGGGGAAACAGGGGAACTTTTCAGAGTGGGCTGCGGGGTTCCCAAAGAACGGTTTCAGGAGAGAGACGAATTACGGCGGGCGAAGAGAGTAACCCTCTTCGCCCGCCGTGGTTTCACTACTAGTAATTCCACTCCTGATACTTCGACTTCCAGGTTCCGTAGTGGGCCTTAATCTGGCCGACGGAACTCTCAAGCAATGAGCCCACCAGGATCGCGGTGACGCCCACCAGGGTAATGGTCGCCCAGCCGGTAAGGTCAAAATAGTGGAAGGCGTGGATGATCTGTTGCAGCGTGCTGTCCACCAATAACACGGTGCCGCCGATGAAGACGTTGCGCTTCTGCAGGGTGTAGCTGCCGACGATCAGGGCCACGCCGGTGGCCATGGTCAGGAGGGTGGCGAGGGCGCCGCCGTAGGTGAGGAGGTTGAAACCCATGCCGGTAACCAGTACGCCGGTGGCTAGTGAGCGGAACATACCGCCGTCTTTGCCACTGCGGCCGGCGACCTCGTAGAGCATCCCGGCGATTGTCAGGGTGGCGATCACCAGGGCCAGTGAGACGCCGCTTCCCGCCTGGATCAGGGTGGCGAAGAGGCCCACGCCGGTCATGCTGGAGAGCAATAGTGACAGAAAGTTTCCCGCACGGCGCCAATGACTCGATTCGGGCAGGAACAGCGATAGCTGCCGGACCGCGACGAAGGCGGCGATGGCGCCGGAGGTGTAGAGCAGGTTGTCCGCCGCATAGAGCCACACATTGCGGCCGAGGATGATACCGATGGGCAGAAACTGCAGGGCCAGTGCGATCATGCCTTCACGGGTCTTTACCTCGGTGCTCTGACGCAGCCGGTTTCCGCACCACAACAGCAGCATGCCGGCCATCACCAGGGAAAGCAGGGTGGCCACCTCCGGGGTGCGTATGGGGAGCAACAGCAGTGCGTTGCCGGCCAGGAACAGCAGTGTCATGGAATTGCTGATGCCGCGGGCAAGGGTCAGGAATCCGATCCGGGCGACCGGGATCAGCACCACGAGAGAGCCGAGGGTGGTCAGCAGGGCCGTCTTTGGACTATCCACCGCCCAGGTCAGGTAGTGCGGATAGCCGTGCCACTGGCCGGGCTGCAGCGCCGACAGGATGAAGGCGCCGAGGATGGTGAAGTTGGCCGCCACGGAGACCATGGCCAGGATCACCAGCAGCCGGGCGCCTTTCCCTTCCCGTAGATAATGGCCGCTGGCAAGACCGATGGCGGCCAGCGCCCCGGTGTGGCCGAGCAGCATCAGGTAGCGTATCAGGTCGCTGCTGCCCTCCCAGCCGCGGGCAAAGAAGGTGTAGAGGGAGAACAGGATGGCCCCCGCGCCGAAGGCGCGCAGCAGGCCCGGCAGGCGAGCCATCCATTCACGGACGACCTGGTTCTCAGATTCCTGCATTAGTTCGTCCTCAAGCTCGATATCCAGTTCCAACGTAGGGCTATTGCTGTTCATGGTTGTTCTCCTTTTCCATCAGGGCGCGCAGTTCATCCCGCAGTGTTTCGTCTTCCTCCTGGGATCGGTAGCTCTCTTCCAGCTCATCCATCGGTTCGACGGAGTCGAGCAGAACGCCGTCCTGGGCGATTCGCACTTCCCAGCGATCAAAGGTCTTTTCGATCTCCGCAAGATTCGCCACCCCGGCCTTGCGCGGTGCGGCGAGCGCTTCCGAACTGGTTTGCCGCGCACGGAGCAGGGCGTGTTTCTGGCTCAGGGTGCGCAGCTCATCCTCGGCGCTGCCGATGTCGGCCGCCATGCGCGTGGCCGTGGTCTGGTATTCACGCCAGGTAGCGGTAAGCCGTTCCGCCTGTTCGGCGGCCCGTTTGCGCCGCTGCAGACAGGCCAGGGCGCGTTCTTCATCCTCCGCTGCGGCCTGGACGGCGCGCCTTTCCCAGCGCACCCCGTCAGCTTTAACCTGTTCAATCTGCTCCTGCACCCGCCGCTCCTGCTCCTGAATCCGAGTCAGCTGGACTTTGGCGGCGGCCAGCTTCTTGCGCTGTTCGCCGATGGCCGCCTCAATCAGGGCGTCGTGGTTTTCGATCTCGCCCACCGCGTGGTCGATCTGGCTGAACAGGGTGGTGGTAAGGCGTTTGATAATTGACATGGTGACTCTCCTTTTTGCGTTGATGTCGGGGGAGAGTATTGTTGCAAGACGCGCATATGTATACCGATGAGTGAATAGTACATATGCGCAAGTCGTACGGTATTGAAATGCAATACTAGATTCAACTAGAGGGCTGCAATAACCCGGCAGGAAGGCCGGGTAGGGACGCGCCGACGGGGACGCTTCAGAAAACTTCGGCGTGGGATAGGTGAGATTTTGGTCGGGTGAGAGGATTACTCGAACCCTCTCACGTGAAACCACTGCACTTTTATCCAGTCACGGGAAAAGTCGGGATACGGTGGTTTGAGTAAGTTGGTCGGGTTGAGAGGATTACTCGGGCCGTCCTGGCCCTCGCCCTGCGGGTTCGCTTCGCTCATTCCGAATCGCTCCTGCGATTCGGTCGAACCTCTTGATCGGTTCGAACCCTCTCACGTGAAACCACTGCACTTTTTTCCAGTCACGGGAAAAGCCGGGATACGGTGGTTTGAGTAAGTTGGTCGGGGTGAGAGGATTCGAACCTCCGGCCCCTGCCTCCCGAAGACAGTGCTCTACCAGGCTGAGCTACACCCCGAAAATCTATTAGCTGGTGCGGGCGACGGAGAAGTCCGCCAGGGCCGCCAGCGCGCTGCGATATGCGGAGGGAGGCAGTGCTTCCAGGGCCCTTTTGGCCTGTTCCGCCTCTTCCGCCGCGAGGCGCGCAGTGTACGCGATCGCGTCGGTAGATTCAATGATCGACTTTACCTCGTCGATCCGCTCTACGGCCCCTTTTTCAATGGTTTCTCTGAGCAGCGCGATCTGTTCAGGACTCCCTACCTCCATGGCGCGGATGAGGGGCAGGGTGGGTTTGCCTTCCGCCAGGTCGTCGCCGATATTTTTGCCGATATCCTCCGACGAGTCGCTGTAGTCCAGGGCGTCGTCCACGATCTGGAAGGCGATGCCGAGGTGGAGGCCATAATCCGCCAGGGCCTGCTCCTCCTCCTCGGAGGCGTTGCAGAGCACGGCGCCGAGCCGGGTGCCCGCCTCAAACAGGGTGGCGGTCTTGCGGACGATCACCTCCCGGTAACGTTCCAGGTCGGTGTCCGGGTCGTGACAGTTCAACAGTTGCAGCACCTCGCCTTCGGCAATGCGGTTGGTGGCGTGGGAGAGGATGTCCATTACCCGCATCTGGCCGATGTCCACCATCATTTCGAAGGAGCGGGAGTAGAGAAAATCTCCCACCAGTACGCTGGCGGCGTTGCCCCACAGGTTGTTGGCGGTCTCCCGGCTGCGCCGCATATCCGAGCCGTCCACCACGTCGTCGTGGAGGAGGGTGGCGGTGTGGATAAACTCGATAATGGCCGCGGTGTCGATGTGCCGTTCGCCCTGAAACCCTAGGGTTCGGGCCGCCAGCAGCACGATCATGGGCCGCAGCCGCTTGCCGCCGCTGTTTACGATGTAGTGGCCGATCTGATTGATCAGCACAACGTCGGAGTGCAGACGCCGCAGAATCAGGCTGTCCACCGCCTTCATATCGTCCGCGATGAGATCGCGGATGCTGGAAATATCCATACTGCCCTTCATAGTTATTAAGTGATCAGGCATGCTAGGAGCGCCCCCACTGGCTGTCAAGGGCGCATTGGCCGCCAGCCCCCGAAGAATGGGGTCTTTTCTATTTGACCTGCCCCCTAGGGAAGAGTAGAATTCCGCCTCTTTAGCTGGCACGTTTCTTCTGAATCGTGCCTCAAGTAGCGGATTTTTACGGAGATTTTGGTAAATGTATGCCGTAATTCAAACCGGGGGTAAACAGTACCGGGTTTCTGAAGGTGACAAGCTCCGGGTCGAGAAGCTGAGCGCTGATGAAGGCGCCACTATCGAGCTGGACAAGGTTTTGCTGGTTGCCGACGGAGATGACGTCACGGTGGGTACTCCCTATGTGGACGGCGTCAAGGTCGCGGCCTCCGTCAAAGCGCATGGCCGGGGTAAGAAGGTCAAGATCATCAAATTCAAGCGGCGCAAGCATCACATGAAGCGCCAGGGCCATCGCCAGTGGTACACCGAGCTTGAGATCACCTCCATCGGCGCCGGTGGCAAGAGTGCCAAAAAGGCGGCCCCGAAGGCTGCCGAAGAGAAGGCCCCTGAGGCCCCCGTCGAGCAGAAGGCGGCGGAGCCCAAGGTAGCCAAGAAGAAGGTGGCAAAGAAAAAAGTGGCCAAGAAAAAGGTGGCCAAGAAAGCAGCAGCGAAGAAGGAAGACTAAACCATGGCACATAAGAAAGCTGGTGGTAGTACACGTAACGGCCGCGATTCAGAATCCAAACGTCTTGGCGTTAAGGTCTATGGTGGCCAGACCGTTAAGGCCGGGAATATCATCGTGCGTCAGCGCGGCACCCGTTTCCATGATGGCGTCAACGTGGGTTGTGGCAAGGATCACACCCTGTTCGCGACCGCTGATGGCGTGGTGACCTTCGAGGTCAAGGGCCCGAAGAAACGCAAGTACGTGAGCGTGGTTCCGGCCTGATTACGCCGTACTAATGTATCCGCAAGGGCCTCGTCTGTGACGGGGCTTTTTGCGTTTTGGACTCCGATTTATGAAATTTGTCGACGAAGCCAGTATTCGTGTGGAGGCCGGTAACGGCGGCAGCGGTTGTGTCAGTTTCCGGCGCGAGAAATTTATCCCTAAGGGCGGTCCTGATGGTGGCGACGGCGGCGATGGCGGCAGCGTCTACCTGGTGGCGGACTCCGGATTGAACACCCTGGTGGATTTCCGCCATCTGCGTATCCACCGGGCGGAAAAGGGCCAGCCGGGCATGGGGCGGAACCGGACCGGGCGCAGTGGCGAAGACCTCCATGTGCAGGTGCCTGTGGGAACGCGGGTCATGGACGCGGATACGGGCGAGGAGATGGGTGAACTGCTCAAACACGGACAAGAGCTGCTGGTAGCCAAGGGCGGTTTTCACGGCTTGGGCAACGCCCGCTACAAGAGCAGCACCAACCGCGCGCCCCGTCAGTCTTCTCCGGGCACTCCCGGGGAGAAGCGGCAACTGCATCTGGAGTTGATTCTGCTGGCGGACGTGGGGCTGCTGGGTATGCCCAACGCGGGCAAGTCGAGCTTTATCACCCGGGTCTCCAGCGCCCGCCCCAAGGTGGCCGATTACCCCTTCACCACCCTCTATCCTAACCTGGGGGTGGTCAGTATGGGTTCCAGCCGCAGCTTCGTGGTGGCCGACATCCCCGGGGTGATCGAAGGCGCGGCGGAAGGGGCCGGTCTCGGTATCCAGTTCCTCAAGCACCTGAGCCGTACCCGGTTTCTGCTGCATCTGGTGGATATGGCGCCCATGGACGAAGCGGTGAATCCGGCGGACGAGGTGCGCCAGATCCAACATGAGCTGGAGAAGTACAGCGATGAACTGGCGTCCCGGGAGCGCTGGCTGGTATTGAACAAGAAGGACCTGCTGCTGGAAGAGGAGTTCGCCGAGCGCCGGGACCGCCTGCTGCAGGAGCTGAAGTGGAAAGGGCCGGTCTACGAGATCTCCGCCCTCACCGGCGAGGGCGCCGGGCGGCTGGTGCAGGATCTGATGGTCCGCCTGGAGGCGATTCGGGCGGAAGAGAGGCTGGAGGATACCGAAGCGGCGGACCAGGATGACGCACCGTGGGATCCTTTGAAGTAACTGGCCGGATAGAAATTACTATGGATAATCGTTGCCATGATGTCCCGTAACAAAATTCTCTCTACCGAACGCTGGGTGGTAAAGATCGGCAGCGCCCTGCTTACCGCCGACGGCAAGGGGCTGGCGCGGGAGCGCCTCAGCGCCTGGGTGGAGCAGATGGCGGCCTGGGTGCTGTCGGGCAAGGAGGTGGTGCTGGTCTCCTCCGGCGCCGTGGCGGAGGGGATGAGCCGCATGGGGTGGGGGGTCCGGCCCAAGACCCTGCACGAACTGCAGGCCGCGGCGGCCATCGGCCAGATGGGCCTGGTGCAGGCCTATGAGACCTGTTTCCAGAAACACGGTCTGCACACGGCCCAGGTGCTGCTCACCCACGACGATCTGACCGACCGGCAGCGTTATCTCAACGCCCGCAGTACCCTGCGCACCCTGCTGAAACTGGGGGTGGTGCCGGTGGTCAACGAAAACGATACGGTCACCAACGACGAACTGCGTTTCGGCGACAACGATACCCTGGCCGCCCTGGTGGTCAACCTGATTGAGGCGGACCTGCTGGTGCTGCTCACGGATCAGGACGGCCTGTTTGACAGCGATCCCCGTTTCAATCCCGGGGCCGGGTTGATCTCCGAAACCCGGGTGGACAACTCAGAGCTTGACCGGGTCGCGGGTGGCAGCGGCGGTGGGTTGGGTCTCGGTGGCATGGTCACCAAGGTCCGCGCCGCCCGTCTCGCCGCCCGTTCCGGCGCGGTGACGGTCATCGCCCCGGGACACCAGGAGGCCGTTCTCACCCGCATCGCCCGGGGCGAGGATGTGGGCACCCTGCTGACGCCCGTGCAGGAGCCGGACGCCGCCCGCAAACAGTGGCTGGCCGGGCACCTGCGGGTGCGCGGGCAACTGGTGCTCGACGGCGGCGCCGTCAATGTTCTGCGCGAGCGGGGCAGCAGCCTGCTGGCGGTGGGGGTTAAGTCGGTGAGCGGCGGTTTCGTCCGCGGCGAGGTGGTCTCCTGCGTGGATGAAACGGGCCGGGAGGTGGCGCGCGGACTGGTCAATTACGGCGCCCTGGAGACGGACAAGATCAAGGGGCAGCCCAGCAGACGCATCCAGGAGATCCTGGGCTATGTGGATGAGGAGGAGTTGATCCACCGGGATAATCTGGTTTTGGTGTAGTGGGTTTCCTTTTGAATCGCGGTTCAAAAGGAAACGCAGAACCCCCGCTTTCCCACGGTCCCTCGAATCAGCCCATCATTTCCTGCAGGCAGAAAAAAAACGGCTTGTGGCCGGTTTTTTGGATATGCACAGAGCCTGGATTACAGCGCTTTAATCTGTGCATTAAGGCGGCTCTTGTGACGAGCGGCCTTGTTCTTGTGGATAAGGCCCTGATTCGCTGCCCGGTCAATGGCCGGAACCGCCTGTTTGTAGGCTTCGGTGGCGCCATCTTTGTTGCCGGCCGCGATTGCGTTTACCACCTTTTTGACTTCGGTGCGCATGGCGCTACGGCGCGAGGCGTTGTGCTGACGATGCTTTTCAGCCTGACGTGCGCGCTTGCGGGCTTGTGATGAGTTGGCCAAAGTTGGTCTCCAAAAAATCTGTTCGTCGAAAAGCGGCGTATTTTGGGTTTTCCGGCCCCGTTTGTCAATAGCGGAACGGTTTGTTTTATGGGTATTTTCCCAGATTCACAGTGGGGTCGCAGCTACCGCGGATGTGATGGAGACAGGGAACTTGCCCAACTTTAATTCGCCACAGAGGGCACAGAGTACACGGAGATTGCTATCAGCCGTTATCCAGCTCTGTGTTTTCTGTGCGCTCTGTGGCTAAAGAACCTTTTGATGCCTCGGGATCGCGGTTCCCACAGGCGGTTGTTTGCGGGACAGGGGTAGGAGCGGTGATTGCCACGAAAATGCCCCTTTCCCGGCTTGCGGCTTGCCCTATAATGCCGTTTTCGTATCGTTCCAGAGGAGAGACTTCTGGCTTCCCTGTTCAAATCCGTCGCCAAGGTGGGCTCCAACACCTTCCTTTCCCGTGTCCTGGGGTTTGTCCGGGATTTGGTGTTTGCTCATGTGTTCGGGGCGGATGCCAAGACCGACGCCTTTTTTGTCGCCTTCAAGATCCCCAATTTCTGGCGCCGCCTGTTCGCCGAGGGCTCTTTTTCCGTCGCCTTCGTGCCGGTCTTGAGCGAGTACAAGGCGAAGCGGAGCTTCGAGGAGCTGAAAGAGTTCGTGGACCGCGTGGCGGGCACCCTGGGGGGGGTGTTGTTGCTGGTGACCCTGGCGGGGGTGTTGGCGGCGCCGGTATTGGTGATGATCTTCGCCCCCGGTTTTATCGGCACCGAGGGGAAGCTGGAACTGGCGGCGGAGATGCTGCGTCTCACTTTTTCGTATCTGTTTTTTATCTCGCTGACTGCCTTTGCCGGCGGGGTGCTGAACACCTACGGCCGTTTCGGCGTCCCGGCCTTTACCCCGGTGCTGCTGAATGTGGTGCTGATTGCCTGCGCCCTGTGGCTCGCTCCCCGTATGGCCGAGCCCATCGTGGCGCTGGCCTGGGGGGTGCTGATCGCCGGGGTGGTGCAGTTCTGTTTCCAGATCCCCTTCCTGCACCAGATCAATCTAGTGCCCAAATTCCACTGGGCGCCCCGGGACGAGGGGGTGCGGCGCATCATGCGGCTGATGGTGCCGGCCATGTTCGGCGTCTCGGTCACCCAGCTCAACCTGCTGCTGGATGTGCTGATCGCCTCGTTTCTGCAGGACGGCTCTATCTCCTGGCTTTACTATTCGGACCGGCTGATGGAGTTTCCCCTCGGCATTCTGGGGGTGGCGCTGGCCACGGTGATCCTGCCCAGCCTGTCCCACAAGCACGCCACCGAGTCGCCGGAGGCGTTCTCCCACACCCTGGACTGGGCCATGCGCTGGGTGCTGCTGCTGGGGCTGCCGGCGGCCGTTGGTCTGCTGACCCTGGCCGGTCCCATCGTGGCCACCCTGTTTCAGTCCGAGGTGTTCGATGCCGGAGATGTGGTCATGTCCCAGCGGAGCCTGATCGCCTATGCCTCGGGGCTGATATTTTTTATCGCCATCAAGGTGCTGGCGCCCGGCTACTATTCGCGGCAGGACACCAAGACGCCGGTAAAGATCGCAGTTATCGCCATGGTGACCAACATGGTGCTCAACGTCATCCTGGTGTTCCCCCTGGCCCATGCGGGACTGGCGCTCGCCACCGCCCTGGCCGCCATCGTCAACGCCGGGCTGCTGTTTCGCGGCCTGCGGCGGGAGGGGGTCTATCGTCCACAGGCAGGGTGGCTTTCACTCATCGCCCGGGGCGCGGCTGCGAGCCTCCTCATGGGAGGCGTCCTGCTGTGGGGTGCGCCGGGGATGGAGCAGTGGGTGACCATGGGGACCTGGGACAAGATCATGCGGCTGGTCGGCTGGATCCTGGCGGCCGGCGCTCTCTATTTCTCCGGCCTGTTTCTGCTTGGAATCCGACCCCGTCACTTTCGCGCATCAAATACCGGCGGCTAGCCGGAGCTTCTCCTGTTTCCGCCCGCTTTTTACGGCAAAAACAGGGACTTGATTCAAAACTTCCCCTATAATGCCCGGTTTTGGATTTGTCCGGTTCCATGCAGGTTATCCGCGGTTTACACAATCTACGATCCGAGCACCGGGGCTGCGTGGCCACCATCGGGAATTTCGATGGCGTGCACCTCGGCCACCAGGCGGTGTTCCGGCATCTGAAGGAGAAAGGGGCCGAGTTGGGGCTGCCCACCACGGTGGTCACCTTTGAACCGCAGCCCATGGAGTATTTCGCGCCCGATGCCGCGCCCGCCCGCCTGACTCGGCTGCGGGAGAAACTGGCGGCGATCGAAAGCACGGGCATCGACCGGGTGGTGCTGCTGGAGTTTGGACCCAAGATGGCGGTCATGTCCGCCGAGGCCTTTATCCGGGAACTGCTGGTCCAGGGGCTGGGTATCCAGTATCTGTTCGTGGGCGACGATTTCCGTTTCGGCCGGGGACGCGCCGGGGACATGAACATGCTCTGTACGGCAGGGCAACGTCACGGGTTCGGTGTGGAGAACATGAACACCTTCCTGGTGGGCGAGGAGCGGGTCAGCAGCACCCGCATCCGCGAGGCGCTCGCCCGCGGGGATCTGGAGCAGGCGGCACACAATCTTGGGCGGCCCTACCGCATCTGCGGCCGGGTGGCCCATGGAGACGAGCGGGGGCGCAGCATCGGTTTCCCCACCGCCAATGTGGACCTGCACCGCAAGGTGAGCCCCCTGCATGGGGTCTATGCGGTTACGGTGCATGGTCTGGCGGATGAGCCGCTGCCCGGCGTGGCCAACATCGGCAACCGGCCCACGGTGGAGGGCGACGACCGCTACCTGCTGGAAGTGCACCTGTTCGATTTCGCGCGCTCCATCTACGGTGCCCATGTGGAAGTGGAGTTCCGCAAGAAGTTGCGGGAAGAGAAACGCTTCGGATCTTTCGAAGAACTGCGGCAGCAGATCGAGCGGGATGCAGCAGAAGCTAGGGGATATTTTGGACTGAAATAGTAGTTGGTTAGTCCTGCTATTAACCACAGAGGACACAGGGATGCACAGGGAAGGGCTGAATGGAATCAGTGGTGAGATTGTGAATGCCGCTATGAAAGTACACTCGGTGCTGGGGCCAGGATTGCTGGAAAGTGCCTACGAAGGTTGTTTGAAACATGAGTTAATGCAACGAGGTATAAGGACCCAGTCGCAAGTTGCAATGCCGGTTGAGTATGAAGGGAAATCAATAGAGATCGGCTATAAGCTGGATTTGTTAGTTGAGGATTTGATTATTGTTGAGTTGAAGGCGGTAGTCAGGCTATTGCCTGTCCATGAGGCGCAGTTGCTTTCCTATTTGAGGTTAAGCGGAAAACCGTTGGGACTGCTGATCAATTTCCACGTTGATCGCTTAAAGCACGGGATAAAACGATTCGTGCTGTAAGAACTCTGTGTACCCCTGTGACCCCTGTGGTGAAAATATTTTAATAGACTCACATGCTCAGATGATTAGTAGAAAATTGTATCCAAAAGGCAAGACGTTGTGACCGATTACAAAGAGACTCTCAATCTTCCCAATACCGGCTTCCCCATGAAGGGAAACCTGGCCCAGCGCGAGCCGGAGATGCTGAAGTGCTGGGAAGAGTCTGGGCTGTATCAACAGATCCGCGAGGCGTGCGCCGGGCGGCCGAAGTTCATCCTGCATGACGGCCCCCCCTACGCCAATGGTGAGATCCATATCGGTCACGCCGTGAACAAGGTGCTGAAGGACATCATCGTCAAAAGCCGCACCCTGGATGGTTTCGATGCCCCCTACGTGCCGGGCTGGGACTGCCACGGCCTGCCCATCGAACTGCAGGTGGAGAAGAAGGTGGGCAAGCCCGGCAACAAGGTGAACGCCGCCCAGTTCCGTGAGGCGTGCCGTGACTATGCCGCCAAGCAGGTGGACAAGCAGCGGGTGGATTTTAAGCGCCTGGGCGTGTTGGGTGAGTGGGAGAACCCCTACCTGACCATGGACTTCCGCTTTGAGGCGGACATCATCCGCGCCCTGGGCCGTATCGCGGAAAACGGCCATATCCACAAGGGCTACAAGCCCGTCCACTGGTGCACCGACTGCGGCTCCGCCCTGGCGGAGGCGGAGGTGGAGTATAAGGACAAGGAGTCCTTCGCCATCGATGTGCGCTTCCAGGTGCTGGATGAAGAGTCGCTGATGGCGCGCTGTCACTCCATCCCGGGAGACCACGGCGAAGGTCCCCTCTCCATAGTGATCTGGACCACCACCCCCTGGACCCTGCCTGCCAACCAGGCGGTTTGTCTGAACGGCGCCCTGGAGTATGCGGTGGTGCAGTGCGACGGTCCCCACGGCAAGGAGCGCCTGATGGTGGCGGAGGGGCTGCTGAAGGAGACCATGGACCGCTGGGGTATCGAGCACTACCATGTGATCGCCTACGGCCGCGGTGACGCCTTCGAAGGGCTCAAGCTGCAGCACTGTTTCTATAGCCGCGAGGTGCCCGTGATCCTCGGCGAGCATGTCACCCTGGAGGCGGGTACGGGCGCGGTGCATACCGCCCCGGGTCATGGCGTGGAAGACTTCATTGTCGGCCAGCGCTACGGCCTGCCCGTGGACAATCCCGTGGGCGGCAACGGCTGTTTCGTGGAGGGCACCGAGTTGTTCGCGGGCGAGCACGTCTTCAGCGCCAACGAGAAGGTGATCGACGTACTCAAGGCCAGGGGCACGCTGGTGCAGGAGGCGCGCTTCCCACACAGTTATCCCCACTGCTGGCGTCACAAGACTCCCATCATCTTCCGCGCCACGCCCCAGTGGTTCATCAGTATGGAGCAGAACGGCCTGCGCGGTTCCGCCATGCGTGAGATCAAGCAGGTCCGATGGCTGCCCGAATGGGGCCAGGCCCGGATCGAGGGAATGGTGGAAGGCCGTCCCGACTGGTGCATCTCCCGCCAGCGGACCTGGGGCGTGCCCATCGCCTTCTTCGCCCACAAGGTGACGGGTGATCTGCATCCCGACACCCCGCGCCTGATCGAAGAGGTGGCCCAACGGGTGGAACAGAAGGGCATTGAGGCCTGGTTCGCCCTGGAGCCCGAAGAGCTGCTGGGCGCCGACGCGGAAGAGTATGAAAAGGTGCCCGACACCCTGGACGTCTGGTTCGACTCGGGCGTGACCCACGCCTGTGTGCTGGATCATCGCGAGGGCCTGGAGTCGCCCGCCGATCTCTATCTGGAAGGTTCCGACCAGCATCGCGGCTGGTTCCAGTCCTCCCTGCTCACCTCGGTGGCGATCCACGACCGCGCACCCTACAAAGAGGTGCTCACCCACGGCTTCACCGTGGACGAGAAGGGCGAGAAGATGTCCAAGTCCAAGGGCAACGTGGTGGCGCCGCAGCAGGTGCTGAAGACCCTGGGCGCCGATATCATCCGCCTGTGGGTGGCGGCTACCGACTATCGCGGCGAGATGAGCGTCTCCGACGAGATCCTCAAGCGCACCGCCGACGCCTACCGCCGCATCCGCAACACCAACCGTTTTCTGCTGGCCAACCTCAACGGTTTCGATCCGGCACAGAACCTGGTGGCCCCGGACGATATGATCGAGCTGGACCGCTGGGCGGTGGACCGCGCCCTGCGTTTGCAGGAAGAGGTCATCAAGGCCTATGGCGACTACCAGTTCCATCTCATCGCCCAGAAGGTGCAGAACTTCTGCGTCAATGAGATGGGCGGTTTCTATCTGGACATCATCAAGGACCGCCAGTACACCACCCAGGCCGACAGTCTGGCGCGGCGCTCCTGCCAGACCGCCATGTACCACATCGTGCAGGCGATGGTGCGCTGGCTGGCGCCCATCCTCAGCTTCACCGCCGACGAGATCTGGAACGAGATCCCGGGGCATGATGAAGGGAGCACGGTCTTTACCGCCGCCTGGTATGACGGCCTGTTTGCGCTGGACGCCGAGGATAGCTTTGACCGGACGTTCTGGAACAGGGTGACCGAGGTGCGTGCCGAGGTGAGCAAACACCTGGAAGCGGCCCGCAAGGAGGGTGCCATCGGCTCCGCTCTGGACGCCGAGGTGGATCTCTATTGCGATGAGGCGTTGAACTCCACCCTTGCCAAGCTGGAGGACGAACTGCGCTTTGTGTTGATTACCTCCTCAGCGCGGGTCCACCCAATTGCTGATAAGCCTGCCGAGGCGAGAGAGACGGAGATGGACGGCCTGTTGGTCCGGGTGAGTGCATCGGCTCACGCCAAGTGCGAGCGCTGCTGGCACCACCGTGAGGACGTGGGCGCCAACGGCGAACATCCCACACTTTGCGGCCGCTGTGTGGAGAATATCGAGACCGCGGGTGAGCAGAGGCAGTTTGCCTAATGCTTCGCTGGCTCTGGCTATCTCTGGCGGTGATTGGACTTGATCAGTTCACCAAGCAACTGATCGAGTCCAGCTTTGCCTTCCGGGAGTCCCTGGAGGTGTTGCCGTTCTTTAACCTGACCTTGGTCTATAACCAAGGGGCCGCCTTCAGTTTCCTCAGTGATCAGGGTGGATGGCAGCGCTGGTTCTTCGTGGTGCTGGCGGCGGTGGTCGTCCTGGTGCTGGTGCTATGGATCAAACGGTTGCGCAGGGAAGAGCGGTTGATCGCCGTGGCCCTGGGCCTTGTGGTCGGCGGGGCGGTGGGCAACCTCATCGACCGGGTGATGTACGGACACGTCATCGATTTTTTGGATTTTTATTACGGCCAGTGGCACTGG